>JAAGZM010000028.1 GCA_024206355.1 Gammaproteobacteria bacterium
TTAGACCAGTTACCTATTAACGAGTCCCGCGATGATTTTGGGGTCAGAGTCAATTGACTCTGACCCCAATAAATAATTTGACTCTGATCCCAATAATCATTACTTTAATCTCAGGCTAATTATTTTTTTAAGGACATCAAATGAACTTCAGCGTACACAAAGAAGATTGGGAACTTAGTATACCTTTTCGCATTGCAGGAATGGAGTGGACAACGAGTCCTAGTATCGTTGTATTACTTGAAAAAGATGGACACATTGGGCGCGGTGAAGCCCAAGGTGTTTTCTATTGTGATGAAACAGCTGACACTATGCTTGCTCAAGTTAACGCCATGGCAAGTAAAATACGCGACGGAATCACTCGTGGTGAGTTGCTTGATGAAATGCCTGCGGGTGGAGCGCGAAACGCCATTGACTGTGCTCTATGGGATCTTGAATGCAAAATGTCCGGCAAAACAATCTGGGAGTTAACCGGTATTACACCAAAACCTGTGAACACAGTTTTTACCATTGGTATGGAATCAACCCCTGAAGCTATGGCCGCTAAAGCTGCTGCTGCCGATAGCCCAATACTTAAAATCAAACTTGATGCACATATGCCTTTTGAGAAGTTAAAAGCAATAAGAGCTGCCAGACCTGATGTTGAACTTGTAGTCGATGCGAATCAAGGCTGGAGTTTTGAACAATTACAAGAACTGCTACCTAAGTGTGTTGATTTAAATCTAGTTATGCTCGAGCAGCCATTAGCTCGTGGTGGAGATGCAATGCTAGAGGGCTTTGAATCCCCAATTATCCTAGCTGCAGATGAATCTTGCTTACACACTGGTGAAATTGATGTGGCTGCAAGTCGTTATGGGATGATTAATATTAAACTCGACAAAACTGGTGGTTTAACTGAAGGACTTAGACTTGCTAAAGCAGCTAAAGAAAAAGGCTGTAAACTTATGGTCGGCAACATGTGTGGCACCTCATTAAGTATGGCACCATCTTTTGTGATTGCACAACTATGTGATTTTGTTGATATTGATGGCCCACTATTGCTGAAATATGATCAACCTCATGGGCTTCAATACAAAAGCGGGCTTGTAAAAGAGATTAACCCTAAACTTTGGGGTTAATCTTTCATACGTCCTCAAGAAAACTGCCCAATAACTCATTATATTGCTCAGCATTCTGCCAAAAAGGTGCATGGCCTGTATTTTCAAAAAACTGTACTTTGCCATGCCATAAGTTTTTCCAAGTGAGAGCTTCAAGGTAACTATTCTGAACAAAAACATCATCGGCACCTTGAA
>JAAGZM010000029.1 GCA_024206355.1 Gammaproteobacteria bacterium
CAGGTTAAACATGAGTTGTCACATTTCTTGGATTTCAAAGCCCAGATCAAACAGGCTCCTACTGTCAGAGAAGGTGTTCAAAACTTCGTTGATATCGGTAGGCTCGGACGAGAGCAGTCAGTACTTGATCGTTTGCAAAATAATAGAATCTGGAACCAGTTGAATGATGCAGAACAATCATTCTCAACAAACTACGTTGATGGTTTAAAAATTAGGGCGGGACAATGATCGAAGTTGATTTCTTAAAGCAAGCTGAAGAGTTTCTAACGAGCCGTGATATTGGCTTTGTTCAGCCCGGCATAGTCGGTAGAAAAAGTGAAGGGAAAGTAGAAGTTATTTTCCCTGTTCCTGAAACACTCGATCCAAACGTAGCAGTGGTTGATCCGCCCGACGTACGAGTATGGGTGAATACTGAAAGCGGAGCGGTTGAGCTAATAGACCAGATGTAGGTTGTTCCAGACAGTAATGGAAAGATTGTTGGGACAGAGTTTACAGGGAAATTAAAAGGGAAGCCTGTAACACTAACAGATATTGAAGTAAGGGAGATTAGTTATACCCGTCGAAGTCGAGAATCGTTAGATTTATTGAGGAAGGACTTTGATTCTTCAGTTCGAAAAAATTATTTGAAATCTATTGGATCTGACCCAGGCAAAATAGCGACAATGAAAGAAGCGGGCCTAAGTAACGCTCAGATAGCTAAGATTGCTGGGGGTAATGTACCCAAAGGATATAATGTCCATCATAAAATACCTCTTGATGGTCCGGGAACAAATGATTTCGATAACCTTGTATTAATTAGAAACAATTCTGAGCACTATACAATTACAAATGCTCAACGTGATTTAACTAGCCATATTCCAATTGGCGATACAGTTAAAATTGAATTTCCGGTTCCACCAGGTTTTCTCTATCCGTTAAAAGGTCTGAATAGGTAACAACATGTCAGTAAAACTGATACTTGATAAAGTTAAGAATAAAGCTACGGAGTGGGGGGAAGCGTTAGAGCCTCCTGCAAAAAATAGTGAAATTAATGAATTGGCAAAAAATGTTTTTTCAAAATATTCTATCGAGATTCCTGATGGATATAGAACTTTTCTTTCGGAGGTCAATGGCCTTGAGTTTAATGGATTGATTATCTTTGGAACAAAAAATTCTGAAGTGGATTCAGATGGATCACCTATTAACTTCATGGAAATGAATGAGGTAATGGATGATTCCATTAGAGCTAGGTTTCCTGAATTAATTGTCATTGGAGAAAATAGTACTGGATTATTAACATTCGATAGTTCTTTGGAACAATTCCAGTTTAGAGATAGGGTAGGGTTAGATCGAGTAGATTCGTATACTTCTTTTGAGAATATGCTAGAGCTTGAAGTTTTTAAGGTAATGTAATGTTCCAGACAACCAGATTGCGTTAAGACAAGTAGAAAATGCATCCCTTGTTAATGATCACCCATATGGATCCATTCCATGTTCACCGTAATGGAGCCAGGTTATGTTCACCATAATGGATCCATCTAAGGGCTGATTCTCCCCTCAAACTCCCGTTTATTTCGGGTATCGTTCCCACTTTTTTATGAGGCGATACCCCCATGGCAAACCGGAGATTTGAAATGCACGAAATCAGACAAGTACTCGTTCGTATGCGAATGGGCGAGTCCAACCGTACCATCGCCAAGACTGGATTGATCGGCAGACGTAAGGCTGCAGACCTGC
>JAAGZM010000181.1 GCA_024206355.1 Gammaproteobacteria bacterium
GTTGTTTCAAATGCATCCTGTACCACGAACTGCTTGGCACCAATGGTGAAGCCTTTGCATGATAAGTTGGGACTTATTAGTGGTTTAATGACAACCATTCATGCATACACCAATGATCAGAAAATCATTGATAACTATCATCATGATCCTCGCCGAGCACGTGCTGCAGCCATGTCTATTATTCCTACAAAATCTGGTGCTGCGAAAGCAGTAGGGTTAGTATTACCAGATCTCAATGGTCATTTAGACGGTTATGCTATGCGCGTTCCTGTTATTAATGTTTCCTGTGTTGATTTAACATTTAACTCAAAGCGTCATACCACAATTGATGAAGTTAACGCGATCCTTAAGGCCGCTTCTGGTGATGGCGTACTGGCTTATAACGATGAGCCTTTGGTTTCAACTGATTTTAACCATCATCCAGCATCATCAATATTTGATGCCACATTAACTAAAGCACGAGATGATTTAGTCAAAGTTACGGCTTGGTATGATAACGAATGGGGGTTCTCTGTTCGTATGTTAGATACAGCAATAGCCATGATGGAAGCCTAAAAATATGGTATCCATATGCCTATAATTAATATGACAGATTTGGATCTTGCCAATAAACGGGTATTGATCCGTGTTGATTTCAATGTTCCAGTAAAAGATGGTGTTATAACCTCAGATGCCAGAATTCGTGCTGCACTACCAACCATTAAACATGCTCTAAATGCAGGCGCCTGCCTAATGGTGATGTCTCATCGCGGGCGTCCAGTTGAAGGTGAGTTAACAGAAGATGATTCAATGCAGCCAATTGCACATCACCTTGCATCACTCATTGAAAAAGACGTTCCGCTGGTTACCGACTACCTTAATGGTGTCGAAGTAGCTGCAGGCGATATCGTATTATTTGAAAATATTCGCGGCAATGTTGGAGAGAAAATAAACGATCCAGAGTTGTCGAAGAAAATGGCCGCCTTGTGTGATATTTTTGTTAACGATGCTTTTGGTACGGCTCACAGAGCTCAAGCTTCAACCCACGGCGTCGCGCAATATGCAAAAGTCGCTTGTGCAGGACCTTTGCTTGCTGGTGAGTTAGACGCTTTAGCAAAAGCTTTGGATAATCCAGCAAGACCGATGGTTGCAATAGTTGGTGGTTCAAAAGTATCAACAAAGCTAACTGTTTTAGACTCCCTAATGGATAAAGTCGATCAACTGATCGTTGGTGGAGGCATTGCAAATACCTTTATGGCTGCAAAGGGTTTACCGGTAGGTAATTCTTTGGTAGAAATGGATTTAGTTGATGAAGCTAATCGATTAATTGGGAAAGCTACAACTAGAGGTGCCTCTATTCCAATACCTGTTGATGTGGTAGTTGGAAAAGAATTTTCAGAGTCAGCCGTTGCTAGAACACTGGCTGCAGAGGACGTTGAGTCTGATGATATGATTTTTGATGTGGGACCAAAAACTTCTGCGGAGCTAGCAGAAATCCTCAGTAATGCAGCCACAATTATTTGGAATGGCCCGGTAGGTGTGTTTGAATTTGATCAGTTTGGTAACGGCACTGAATCACTAGCCAAAGCAATTGCTGCAAATCAGGGTTTCTCAATTGCCGGCGGTGGTGATACTCTTGCGGCAGTAGATAAATATAATATTACTAATGATGTAACTTATATCTCAACAGGCGGCGGTGCCTTCCTAGAATTTGTTGAAGGAAAAGCACTTCCTGCAGTAGAAATTTTAAAACAACGGAAAGCATAATTTATTGCTGTTTAATGCATTTGATATTGTCAGAGCAGCAGTTCAGGAGAGAGTAAAATGGCACTAATTTCAATGAGACAAATGCTGGATCATGCTGCAGAAAATCAGTATGGGATACCAGCTTTTAATGTAAATAATCTAGAGCAGATGCGCGCAGTCATGAAAGCAGCTTCTGATACTGATTCACCGGTAATTATTCAGGCATCTGCAGGTGCACGAATTTATGCAGGCTCAAACTTTTTGCGACACCTAATTCTTGCTGCAACTGAAGAATGGCCTCATATTCCTGTATCAATGCATCAGGATCATGGAGCATCTCCTTCTGTATGCCAGCAATCAATTCAAATGGGTTTCACATCAGTCATGATGGATGGCTCATTAAAAGAAGATATGAAAACACCTTCAAGCTTTGAATATAATGTTGAAGTAACTCGTCGTACGGTAGAAATGGCACATGCCTGTGGTGTTTCTGTAGAAGGTGAATTAGGTTGCTTAGGTTCATTAGAAACAGGTATGGCGGGTGAAGAAGATGGTTCAGGCGCAGAAGGGCAACTTTCTATGGATCAGCTATTAACCGATCCTGAAGAAGCGGCAGAATTTGTTAAGTTAACGGGTGTTGATGCACTTGCAATTGCTATTGGCACAAGTCACGGCGCTTATAAATTTACCCGACCCCCAACAGGTGACGTCTTATCAATAAAAAGAATTAAAGAAATTCATCAGCGTCTACCTAACACGCACTTAGTGATGCACGGTTCATCTTCTGTACCACAGGACTGGTTAGCAACGATCAATGAGTTTGGTGGTGAAATGGGGCAGACTTACGGTGTACCAGTAGAGGAAATCAAAAAGGGTATTCAAAATGGTGTACGCAAAGTAAATATTGATACTGATTTACGGATGGCTGCTACTGGAGCAATAAGAAAGTTCCTAGTAGAAAATCCTTCCGTATTTGATCCTCGTAAGTATTTAAAGGTATCAACTGATGCTATGTATGGTATTTGTAAGGCACGTTACGAAGCATTCGATACAGCAGGTAATGCAAGCAAGATAAGAGTAATTAGCTTAGAAGATATGACAGAACAATATGCGTCAGGAGCACTTGATCAAACAGTACGTTAACGAGGCTGGAGCAGACTCGAATTCTTTACTGCCTAGTAAAGAATTCGAGTCCGAATAGTTCCTTGAATTGCCTTCAGAGCCTGATGCGTACTCTGATCCCAACTACCATCAACATCAGTGACCACATAACCTGTATTGCCATGGGTCTGAAGGTATTGCGCTGAAATATTAATTTCATTACTCGCAAACACTTCATTGATCTGTACCAAAATTCCTGGCTCATTATGATGAATATGAAAGATACGATGGCTATTTTCATGTTCAGGCAAAGTAACCTGAGGAAAATTAACCGCACTGGATGTAGAGCCGTTATCAGAATAGCGAACAATTTTTTCTGTCACTTCTAAACCGATAGAATATTGAGCTTCCTGAGTACTACCACCAATATGAGGTGTAAGTATCACATTATCAAACTCTCGCAGAGGTGATAAAAACTCATCTTCCGTCGATTTTGGTTCAACGGGAAATACATCAATTGCAGCGCCTGAGAGTTTTTTGCTTTTAAGTACTTCGCTGAGGGCTTCAATATCAACCACTGTTCCGCGAGAAGCATTTATGAGGATAGAATTTTCTTTCATTTGATTAAACTGGGTCGTGCCGAACATCATCTTTGTTTGTTCAGTTTGTGGAACATGAAGACTGACAACATCGGCTTCTGAAAGAAGTTCTTCCATGCTTTCGCAGGGAGTAGCATTACCTAGAGAAAGTTTGTTAGCAATATCATAAAAATAAACTTTCATGCCAAGATTTTCAGCCAAAATACTCAGTTGAGTACCGATATGACCGTAACCGATGATCCCAAGTTTCTTACCACGTGTTTCATAGGAATTGGTTGCTGTTTTTTGCCAGTCGCCACGATGAGCAAGAGCATTTTTCTCAGGAATGCCACGAAGCAGTAGAATAGCTTCTGCTAAAACCAATTCTGCTACTGAGCGGGTATTGGCAAAAGGTGCATTGAAAACAGGTATGCCACGTATTTGGCATTCATTAAGGTCAACTTGATTGGTGCCAATACAAAAGCAGCCAATTGCATTTAGTCGTTTTGCATGGTCAAGAACTTCTTTCGTCACTTGAGTTCTTGAGCGAATACCAAGAAAATGAACCTCTTTGATCGCTTCATGAAGCGCATCGCCAGTTATTGATTTTTTTTCATACTGAATATTGCTGTAACCTTGAGATTTTAGATATTCAACAGCACTATTATGCACACCTTCAAGTAATAAAATTTGGATTTTATTTTTGTCTAGAGATTTGATATTGGCCATCAGAATTCCCCACTAAAGTTATTGGCCAGACGTAGTGAAATAATCGGATAAAATGCGTCTAGAGTCAATGAATTTATTGACTCTAGACCTTATTAAAATAAGTAATTAATTAGGATAAATAGTATCTACTGTATCGCCCTTGCCTAACAGCAGGATATCTGCACCTTTGTGGGCAAATAAGCCATTTGTAACAACACCGGTAATTTGATTAATAGAGGTTTCTAGGTTTTTAGGTTCCTTAATCGATAGGTTATGAATATCAAGAATAATATTGCCGTTATCAGTGACAAAATTTTCACGATAAACAGGGTCACCTCCTAATTTGACTAATTCTCTAGCCACATAACTTCTTGCCATAGGTATTACTTCAATCGGTAAAGGGAATCCACCTATGATTGGAACGAGTTTTGAGTGATCAGCAATACAAATAAACTTTTCAGCAACAGCTGTAATTATTTTTTCACGAGTGAGAGCACCACCGCCACCTTTTATCAAATTAAGGCCGGCATCAGATTCATCAGCACCATCCACATAAACAGGAATATTATCCACAGTATTTAAATCAAATACTGTTATGCCCATTGCTTTTAGTTTTTCAGTAGAAGCTTCAGATGAAGAGACAGCTCCATCTAATAAATGTTTGATGGGTTCTAGAGCCTCAATAAAAAAATTAACTGTTGAACCAGTACCTACACCAACAATGGTATTTTCTTCAATATATTTTACTGCTTCAATGGCAGCAAGTTTTTTTTCGTTTTCAGCAGACACGGATTTTCTCTTTAGTTAATGGTTAGTAACTCTATTATACTCATTCCATCTCAAGATGCATATTTGTGTACTCAGCTAGGAATTAGTGATTAAATGCTACAGTTCTGGTTGGAGTTAATATCATTTGTAATGGTTGATCGAAAGACTCTACTGGACATCTTTCTACTTGTTGAAAATCGTAAGCTATACCAACCAATAAAGGTTTTTTATTAAATAATTTGGATAGAGTTCTATCATAATAACCTCCTCCCATACCAATCCTGTTGCCTGAAAGATCGAAGGCGGTGAGAGGCATCAATAGTAAATCTATGTTTTGCAGGTCGATTTTATCTTCTGTCACTGGTTCAGGAATGCCGAATCGATTATTTTGCATTTTACTTTTGGGGTGGTAATGAAGAAATTGTAGTTGATTGCTACCATCCTCATAAACTTTCGGTAGATAAACTTGGACGCTGGATTGGAAAAAGTACTCAATTAA
>JAAGZM010000182.1 GCA_024206355.1 Gammaproteobacteria bacterium
AGTCAATAAGTCTAAAAAACGTGCAATCAAATGTGTAGGCAAACTCACTCAATGGGTGAATACTAATCCTTCTGTAAGTTGCTGTTTTGAAATAAATAACCATAAGTCAGAGCCGGTCAACTGAGGATTCTAGGTTCAAGAGTTGCATGATGTGCTTGGTAGTTATCAGGAAGATATTGATAATCCTATAACAGGTTCATATATTAGCAACCTCTAAGTCAATTCTTGACTATTTTACTCAGGTATGTGAAGATCTGCTACCTACACTAGAAGGTAAAGACGATGAAATTAACGACAAAAGGGCGATATGCTGTTACTGCAATGCTAGATTTAGCATTACATTCTGTTACCAATCCTATAACGCTCAGTGATATATCATCGCGGCAGGGCTTGTCTTTATCTTATCTAGAACAGTTATTTTCTCGCTTAAGACAAAATGACCTAGTCACAAGTACAAGAGGTCCAGGTGGAGGCTACCAGTTAGGTCGTAACCCAGAATTGATTAAGGTTGCTGAAGTCATTTTAGCAGTGAATGAGCCGATTGATGCTACTGGCTGTAAAGGCAAACGAAGTTGTCAAGATGGCAATGCTTGCCTAGCCCATGATTTATGGCTTGATTTAAGCGATAAAATTTTTAATTACTTAAATAGCATTACCCTTGCAGATGTGATTTCCCAGCAATCATTACGTGAAATAGCTTATAAACAAGATGCTCCGGTATCGAATGAAAAGAATATTATTAATATTCAGTCTCAGCCGGGAACTGGAAATATTTCTGAGGAAGTAACGGTTTAACTTAATTTTAATAAAACATTAGTAAACTTATAATTTGGAGAGTCTTATGAAATTGCCGATTTACCTTGATTACGCGGCAACAACCCCAGTCGATAAACGTGTTGCTGAGAAAATGATGCAATATCTTACGATGGATGGGGAATTTGGTAATGCAGCTTCACGCTCCCATCGTTTTGGTTGGAAAGCCGAAGAAGCTATCGATATCGCTCGTAATCAAGTAGCTGATTTAATCCATGCTGATTTTCGAGAAATTGTATTCACTTCAGGTGCTACTGAGTCTGATAATTTGGCTATCAAAGGTGCAGCGCATTTTTATAAAGGTCGTGGTAATCATATCATCACTGTTAAAACTGAACATAAGGCTGTACTTGATACTTGTCGTCAACTAGAGCGTGAAGGTTTTGAAGTAACTTACCTTGATGTTGAAAGTGATGGTCTGGTCAATATGGATACATTGAAGGCTGCGATTCGGCCAGAAACAATCGTTGTCTCTGTGATGCATGTGAATAACGAGATCGGTGTTATTCAAGATATTGCAGCCATTGGTGAGTTATGTCGAGAAAAGAAAATTATCTTTCATGTTGATGCAGCGCAAAGTGCAGGAAAAATTGAAATTAATGTGCAAGAATTGAAAGTTGATTTGATGTCATTTTCTGGCCATAAGGTTTACGGTCCTAAAGGTATCGGTGCACTCTATGTACAGCGCAAACCTCGTATCCGTCTTGAAGCTCAAATGCATGGTGGTGGTCATGAGCGCGGTATGCGTTCGGGCACTCTACCAACTCATCAAATTGTAGCTATGGGTGATGCATTTGAAATTGCAGGCAAAGAGTTAGCCGAAGAGCAAATTCGTATTACTAAGTTACGTGAGAGACTTATCGCTGGTATGAGTGACCTTGAAGAAGTTCATCTTAATGGAAGCTCTGAGCATTATGTACCTGGTACGGTAAATATTAGCTTCAACTTTGTTGAGGGTGAATCTCTCATCATGGCACTTAAAGATTTAGCAGTTTCATCAGGCTCTGCCTGTACATCTGCAAGTTTAGAGCCATCTTATGTTTTAAGAGCATTAGGACTTGAAGATGAATTAGCACATAGTTCAATTCGTTTTTCTATTGGTCGATTTACAACTGAAGCAGAAATTGATCATGCTATTGATGGTGTGTGCAAAGCCATTGGACGCTTGAGAGAAATGTCACCGCTATGGGATATGTTTAAAGAGGGCATTGATTTGTCCAAAGTAGAATGGGCGGCGCACTAATAGCCAAACTGACAATATTACAGAATTTGGAGATGTAAAATGGCCTATAACGAAAAAGTAATTGATCATTATGAAAATCCACGCAATGTGGGAAGTTTAACTGACGAAGATGGCGATGGCATTGTTGGAACCGGAATGGTTGGAGCACCTGCCTGTGGTGATGTGATGAAGTTACAAATTAAAGTTGGCGATGATGGTGTCATAGAAGATGCTAAATTTAAGACTTATGGTTGTGGTTCAGCAATTGCTTCAAGCTCTTTAGTTACCGAGTGGGTTAAAGGCAAAACTATCGATGAAGCTGCAGCAATTAGAAATACTGAAATTGCTGAAGAGCTTTGTTTGCCTCCAGTGAAAATTCACTGTTCAGTATTGGCTGAAGATGCAATTAAAGCCGCTGTTACTGATTATCGCACTAAAGCTAGTGAACAGACTGAATAAGGAGCTATCATGGCGATTACATTATCTGAACCTGCTGTTGAACGTGTAAAACACTTTTTAGAGAACCGTGGCTCAGGTTTGGGTGTACGAGTTGGCGTGACCACTACTGGCTGCTCTGGTTTAGCTTATTTGATTGAGTTTGTAGATGACGTGAATTCTGATGACGAAGTTTTTGCACAAGACGGCGTTAATGTCATTATTGACAAAAAGAGCCTGGTTTATCTTGATGGAACTGAAGTTGATTTTGTTCGTGAAGGGCTTAATGAAGGTTTTCAATTTAACAATCCTAACCAAAAAGCTGCCTGTGGTTGTGGTGAAAGTTTCACTGTTTAAACGATTACTAAATTGATGACTAACTTAGTAAATAATTACTTCGAACTCTTTGGTTTAAAGCCATTGTTTTCTGTAAATAAACAGGAATTAGATACGGCTTATCGACAATTACAACAGGTCAATCATCCAGATCGATTTGTCAATGAATCATCAGATGTTCAACGTAGAGCTGTTCAACAAACAGCTCAAAATACCGAGGCTTATCAATCACTTAAATCTCCTGTGCTCAGAGCATGTCATCTGTTAGCTTTAGCAGGTTCAGACTTTTCTCTAGGTTCATATACTGTTTCAGATATTAATTTATTAATGCAACAGATGGAATATCGTGAACAGTTAGCTGACATTAAAGAGCATGGTGATTTCGAGAATTTAACGCAGTTTGCCGATAAAGTAGATAGTCTTATTGTTGATACCGTGGGAAAAATATCATGCCTATTTGGTCAGGGTGTAGAGAACAATACAGATAACGATTTTACTGAACTTAAGAACAATATTTGTGAATTACAATTTTTGAATAAATTGATAGTTGACCTCAATGAGGTTGAAGAATATTTACTACTAGAACAATAAATTTTGGAATTCTTACTATGTCATTAATGCAAATCGCAGAACCCGGTCAGTCACAAAAGCCCCATCAGAAAAAGTTTGCAGCGGGTATTGATTTGGGAACTACCCACTCATTGGTTGCTACTGTTCGAAGTGGTGAAGTGCAGGTACTTGTTGATCATAACAAAGGAAAGTTGTTGCCAAGCGTGGTTCACTATCCAGAAACTGGTGCGCCTGTTGTGGGTGAAGCAGCATATGATTTAGCTGTTTCAGATCCCCATAATACGATTTCATCAATAAAACGAATGATGGGGCGAGGCCACGATGATGTGACTCATTTAGGTGCTCAATTTCCCTACCTTTTCACCGATAAACGTGATGGAATGCCAGAACTAATCACACGCCAGGGCATTGTATCGCCTGTACAAGTATCTTCCGAGATATTACGCTGCCTCAGCTGCCGTACTAAGCAAGCATTAGGTGCTGAACTTGATGGCGTGGTGATAACAGTACCTGCCTATTTTGATGATGCACAAAGACAGGCTACTAGAGATGCAGCAAGAATTGTTGGTCTACATGTTTTACGTCTTATTAACGAGCCAACTGCTGCAGCATTAGCTTATGGTCTTGATAGTGGCAAAGAGCAGGTAATTGCCGTTTTTGACCTAGGTGGTGGTACGTTTGATGTCTCTATTTTAAGGCTTCATAAAGGCGTATTTGAAGTTTTAGCCACAGGTGGTGATTCTGCACTGGGTGGTGATGATTTTGATAGAGAGCTCGCTACATGGATTGCTTCTCAGATAGGTGTCAGTGATAACCCAGATCCGCAAGTTCAGCGATTCTTACTAAATGAAGCTCGTCGTATTAAAGAGCTATTAACGGATTCTGATTCTGTTGATTTAGATTTACAGTTTTCATCAAAAGCTGAAACGACGATTAATTGGCAAGGCAAGATTAATAGAACTCATTTTGAATCCTTAATTAATAAACTGGTTCAAAAGACTCTGATGTCTTGCCGTAGAACTTTAAAAGATGCTGATATTATTTTTGAAGAGATCGGCGAAGTGATTATGGTTGGCGGTTCAACGCGTGTTCCTTTAGTGCGAGAAAAAGTTGCTGATTACTTTAAGTGTGACCCAATGGTGTCTATTAACCCAGATGAAGTTGTCGCGATTGGTGCTGCTTTGCAGGCTGATATTCTAGTGGGTAATCGACCCGAGAATGAAATGTTGCTGCTAGATGTTTTGCCTCTCTCGCTTGGTATCGAGACGATGGGTGGTTTAGTCGAGAAAATTATCCCAAGAAATAGTCCTATACCTGTTAGTCGTGCGCAAGATTTTACAACATACCAAGATGGCCAAACAGGTATGAAATTACATGTGGTGCAGGGTGATCGTGAATTGGTTGATGATTGCCGTTCTTTAGCTGAATTTAAATTAATGGGTATTCCCCCTATGGTAGCTGGAGCTGCTCATATTCGAGTATCTTTTCAAGTTGATGCTGATGGCCTATTAAGTGTTTCCGCTGTCGAGCAATCTACTGGCATAGAAAGCGATATTGTTGTTAAACCTTCTTACGGCCTAACCGATGAAAAAATTATGGATATGATTAATTCCAGTCTTGAGCATGCTGAAGAAGATATTCATATGCGTCGTCTGAAAGAAGAACAAGTAGAAGCTATGCGCATAATAGAAGCTACAAGAGCAGCACTGACTGAAAATGGTAATGAACTGTTATCAGCTGAAGAATATGATGGTTTAATCCAGTCCATTGTTGAACTAGAATCATTGTCACAAGTAGATGATTTTGCGGCGATAAAAAATAAAATTGAGCAACTCAATAAACAAACAGAGGTTTTTGCCTCTCGGCGTATGAATATTAGTATTAATAAGGCTTTAGTCGGTAGTACCGTGAATGAATTAGCACAGGAAAATAAATAATAATGCCAAAGATTATATTTTTACCTAACGAAGATTTATGTCCAGAAGGGCTTGTTGTCGATGCAAAATCTGGAGAAACGATTCTTGATGTAGCACTTGAGAACGATATTGAGATTGAACATGCCTGTGAGATGTCTTGTGCCTGTACAACATGCCATGTCATCGTCAGAGAAGGCTTTGACTCGCTAGAAGAGTCAGATGAGCTTGAAGATGATATGTTAGACAAAGCATGGGGTTTAGAGCCAGAAAGCCGCTTAAGTTGTCAGGCGCTAGTATCTGATGATGATTTAGTGGTAGAAATCCCTAAATATACTGTCAATCAGGTTTCAGAGCAGCATTAGCAAACAAAGAGGTAATAAATAATGAAATGGACAGATTCACTTGATATTGCTATCGATCTCATTGACAAATTTCCAGAGATTGACCCTACAACCATTAGATTTACTGAGCTTAGAGCATGGGTGTTGGACTTGGAAAATTTCAATGACGAGCCTGAACGCTGCGGTGAAAAAATCCTCGAAGCTATCCAAATGTACTGGATTGAGGAAATGGACTAAAAAATGTAAAAAAAATTAAAAATAGGCTTGTTTTTTTTCAGAAAAACAGTATTATTGCGCCTCGCTTATGTGGGTTGTTAGCTCAGTTGGTAGAGCATCTGACTTTTAATCAGGATGTCGCAGGTTCGATCCCTGCACAACCCACCATTTTCCTTGCTCTTAGA
>JAAGZM010000183.1 GCA_024206355.1 Gammaproteobacteria bacterium
GCGAGGCTCACTTACATGCTCGGAACGTGCTAAAAATGCTAATAACTCCGAAGTATTACTACTAATCACTAAATTAGGCTCAATAGCAGCAAGTTTAAGCACCAAATACTGTGTGATAAATTCAATATCGGCAATACCACCAACACTCTGCTTTAGATCAAAGAGCATCTTATCTGACAGGTTATCTTCTAAGAGACTATCCCGCATTTTCTGCCGCATAAGAACGACTTGATCCTTGAGTTCTTGAGCATCACGCTTTTTGCTCAGGATTACTGTTCGGATTTTTTCAAATTGTCCTCGAAGAGAAGCCGAACCTAAAATGCATCGACCACGAATTAATGCTTGGTGCTCCCACGTCCAGGCTGATTCATTTTGATATTCAACGAATGCATCTATGTGGCTTACCAAAAATCCAGAGTTTCCAGATGGCCGAAGGCGCATATCGACTTCATATAAAACACCACTACGGGTGCGAATACTTAACAAGGTGATAATTTTTTGAGCCAAACGCATATAAAATATGCCATTTTCAATGGGCTTTTCACCATCGGTCATCCTCTTCTCAGCTTCATGTAAGAAAACCAAATCCAGATCAGAGCCATAACCTAATTCATGACCACCGAGTTTACCGTAGGCGATAATTGCAAAACCTCGTACCGTACTTCCTGAGGCCACACGTTCTGACTGAGGAAAACCATGTTTTAAACTTAGTTGCTGCCATGCGAGCTTCACCACCGATTCAATAACAGTCTCAGCAATTGCGGTTAAGTATCGACTCACCTGTCTAACCGTCAAAGCACCAGCTATATCTGCAGCAGTAACTCTAAGCAGATTAATTTGCCTAAATTCTCTTAAACAATCCATCTGCAGCTCAGGATCATCCTCAGGAATACGACATAATAATTGCCTGAGCATATCTGGAAACTGGCTAATTTCTGGAGGATTAAATAACATGTTAGGGTTCAATAATTCATCGAGCACATAAGGATAGTCTGCAATCTGCTCGGCTATCTTAGGGCTAGCAGAACAGAGTTGAATCATTTGTTTTAGAGCACCACCATTTTCTCCCAGCAATTCAAGATAGGCGGTTCTTCGCGAGATGGAAGACAATAATCTCAAAATACGGCTCAAGGTTTCTGTCTGCTCAGCCAGTGCAGCAATGATCTGTAAAATAGCAGGCATCAATTGAGCAAGCCGCTTCGCTCCTCGAGGTCCAATATGGCGAACTGACGATGATGCAATAAATCCTTTAAGCTGCTCTGTAACCCTATCAATATCATTAAATCCTGCCTGTTGTAGCGTCAATGCAACATTATTTTCTTCCTCAATTGAGGTAAAGTCATGCCAAATATCCTGGAATACCAACTCTGATTCAGATTTTGTTTGAGTATCGTTACTATCACGGAAAAGCACACTAAAGTGTTGATGGATTTTTCCCATCGTGTCAGAAACTTTTTCTCTAAAGCTTTTCCAATCCTTAAAATCTAACCCATGGGCTAAAATTTGTTGTTCAACATCATCTGTAGGTAACGTTTGAGTTTGTTGATCTTTGGCAGCCTGAAGACGGTGCTCAACTTTTCTTAAAAACAGATAAGCTTCAAGTAATTCATCAACGATATCATCTGAAAGTAAGCCTAACTCTGCAAGTCTTGGCATACTTTGAAATAAACCACGACATTGTAAACTGGGATCACGTCCACCATGAATAAGTTGTAATGCCTGGGCAATAAATTCAACTTCTCTTATTCCACCAGGACCCAGTTTAATATTATCCGATAGGTTTCTTCGTCTTAATTCCTGATCAATTAAGTTTTTCATCTGCCGAGGTGATTCTAAAACGCTATAGTCAATATAACGCCTAAAAACAAAAGGCTTCAGTAAATTTGATAATTGTTTTTTATCCCTATCTGTCCCCGTTATCAGTCGCGCTTTAATAAAGGCAAAACGTTCCCAATCTCTACCCTGATCTTGATAATATTCTTCCATGGCAGAAAAGCTCATAACCAACGGACCACTATCTCCATATGGCCTTAAACGCATATCAACTCTAAAAACAAAACCCTCAGCAGTGAACTGGTCAAGCACTTTAATTAATTGTCTACCTAAGAGGTTAAAGAACTTTTCATGACTGACATTCTTACGCTCATTAGCAATTTCACCAACTTCTGGATAACAAAAAATCAGATCAATATCCGACGAAACATTAAGCTCATGACCACCTAACTTACCCATACCAATGACGATCAGATGTTGCGACTCCTGATCTTTTAAAGGCATCCCCATTTCAACTGATAACTTTTCATATAACCATAAATTAGCCTGCTGAATACAAATATCAGCCAGCGCAGAGACTTGCTCACAGGTTTCATGCACAGAGGCAATATCAAGTAAGTCGCGCCAATAAATAGCAATCATCTGCTGATTTCTGAAACGCCTGAGAACGACCGATAATTCGTCCTCTGTTTTAATACTTTGGATTTTTGAAACTAGCTGTTCTTCCATCTGTTGAAACGTAAGACTATTATCTAGGCGTTTGCTATTTAATAACTCTAAAAAGACTTCAGGTTTGCGAGAACATTGCTTAGCAACAAATTCACTAAGGGTAAACACTCTCTTTGTCTGTTGCTCCAAAACTGTAGGGATAACAAAGCTTGATTCAGCTAAATATTCCCTACACTGCTCCCAAGCATTAATTGCATTTTCACTGGGAGATAAAAACTGAGACTGCATGGCAAGATTCCACAAGGTTAATTATTTTATTCTTACATATCTTAGCAAATATAAATACTTACAATTTTTCTTCGCGTCTATATCCATTTTCTAGTCAATTTGAATTTACAACAACACCTGCAAGAGGAAGGTGATAAGTGTACATTCAACAGGTCTCAGCATCAGGGATGCTGCTGTGAAGCCTACATGGACGTATTTACTGCGTCCTGTGGAATGTACACTTACCACCTGAGTAAGTGAACCTTGATGACTCAAAGTACTGCCTCGCTATAATAACTAGAAACATCATAAACTTGAAATGATGAAGCTCTAACCCCATAATTATATGTTATAGAAACAAAA
>JAAGZM010000184.1 GCA_024206355.1 Gammaproteobacteria bacterium
GCGAAAGATGGTGGTCCTGCTATTCCAAGTCATCATTCACCTTTATTCAAAATAACACCTAAACCAGCTGTTATTACGGGTACTCAAGCTACAATACATGCGCTGTTGGAATTAATGCCTTCTAGTTAAATTAATAACCTGCAACCTGGCCATCTTTACGTGATTCTGAGGCACCATAATAGGTGCCATCTTTATCTATCATGATGGCCTGATATCCACCATAACCACCTACATCATAGCGAAGTTTATGGCCTCTGTGCATAAGCTCTCTGACAACTTGATAAGGTACGGTAGACTCAACTTGTAGATAACCTCCATCTGCTAGACTTGTACTCGCAGAGTCAGTTGGTTCTGTTGAACCTCCGTGTTGCCATCGTGCCACATCTCCAGCTTCCTGAACATTCATTCCAAAATCGATCATGTTAGTCACGATCTGAACATGACCTTGAGGTTGCATAGCACCACCCATCAAACCAAAGCTCATCCAGGGCTTGCCATCTTTGGTAATAAATGCAGGAATAATAGTATGAAAAGGTCGTTTCCCCGGTTGGTATGCATTGGCATGTTCTCTATCCATTGAAAAAAGCTGCCCTCGATCTTGAAAACCAAATCCAAGTCCCGGTACGACAACACCTGAACCCATTCCGCGATAATTGCTTTGGATCAGAGAAACCATATTACCTTCGGAGTCTGCTGTGGTTAAATAAATGGTGTCACCTTTTTCAAGAATACGGGTTCCTGCCAATACATTACGGGCAGCTTTATTGGTTATTAACTGCTTTCGTTCTGATGCGTATGTCTTAGAGAGTAACTTTTTCAGTGGAATGGTTGCAAAATCTGGATCAATATAAAGTTTGGCACGATCTTCAAAAACCAGTTTTTTTGCCTCAACCATCAGATGCAAAGTTTCAGTGCTATTGAATCCTAATGATTTTAAATCGTAATGCTCAAGTATATTGAGGATCTGAAGGGCTGCAATACCTTGACCATTTGGTGGTAATTCCCAGATGTCATAACCACGGTAATTAACTGATAACGGCTCTACCCATTCAGTTTTATGCAGACTGAAATCTTTTTTACGAAGATATCCGCCTTCACGCTTCATAAATGTATCAATTTTGTCAGCAATTTCGCCTTTATAAAAAGCATCAGCGCCATCTTCTGAGATAATTTTTAGTGTATTAGCAAGTGCTGGGTTTTTAAAAATCTGCCCTTTAGTAGGCGCTTTACCATCTATAGTGAAGGTATTGACAAAGTCACCGGGTTGCTTAGAACGACTTGCTACGGATAAATCCCAGTAGTAAGCGATTAGTTCTGAAAGTGGAAAGCCTTCATTAGCGTATTGAATAGTAGGGGCAAGTATTTGCTTCATCGGCAAACGACCAAATTGTTGATGCATTGAAAACCATGCATCAACAGTACCTGGTACTGATATGGGAAGCAGACCATAGGATGGAATTTGATCAATATTGAGTAAATCTAGTTGTTTTTTCAACTCATCATAGGACAACCCTAGCGGAGAACGTCCACTTCCGTTGACGCCATAGAGTTTTTCTGATTTTGCATCCCATATTATGGCAAATAAATCACCACCTATACCATTGCCTGTAGGTTCCATTAAACCTAGAGCTGCGTTAGCGGCAATAGCTGCATCTAAAGCAGAACCACCTTGTTTAAGTATGTCTAGACCGATTTGTGTGGCTAAGGGTTGCGAGGTTGCTACCATTCCATTGCTGGCAATAACTTCAGAACGACTGGTTCCAACTAAACCCGTAACACGATCAGGTGCTGCAATTATTTGAAAATGCAGCAAGGCTAAGGTGACGATGAAAAATCGTCTTAGTGTAATTTTTTTCATCATCTTGTGTCGCCTTTTACTGTAGGAGCCTTACTTTTTTAGATGCTCATATTTGTTCTCAACACCATCCCATTCTTCAGCATCTGCGGGTGGGTCTTGTTGCTCTGTAATATTAGGCCAAGTTTCTGCAAGCTCTTCATTCAGTGCAATGAAGTGTTCCATACCTTTAGGTACATCATCTTCTTCGAAGATTGCTTCAGCAGGGCATTCTGGCTCACAAAGAGCACAGTCAATACACTCATCAGGGTGAATAACTAAAAAGTTAGGGCCTTCATAAAAGCAGTCAACAGGACATACTTCTACACAATCAGTATATTTGCATTTAATGCAGTTATCAGTGACAACAAATGTCATTTTCTTTCTCCTGCAGTATCAATTACTAAAATTAATAATTTCATACTGCTTAATTGTTAATAAAAAATAAGTAATAAAATAAATAATCAATCTAAATGTGATTTAAGTGAATACAAAAACTCTAATGCCTGCCTTGCAGTCATTGTGTCAGGGTCAATTTGATTTATTGCATCACTAAAAAAAGTTTCAGTTTTAACAACAGATTTTGTACTTTTATGTTCGGTTTCCACTGCTGCATTTTCATTCTCTGAATGATACCTTTTCTGCTCAAGAGTTTCGAGCTTGTTTAAGGCTTTTTTGATTACTGATTGAGGTAAACCTGCAAGACCAGCAACTTGGATACCAAAACTTTTATCAGCAGGGCCTGAACTAATATGGTGTAGGAAGACTAGCTCGTCGCCATATTCTTCAGCATCAAAGTGTAAATTTGTGATTCCATGTGTTTGTTCTTCTAGTAACGTTAGCTCAAAATAATGTGTCGCAAACAGACAAAGGCTTTTATTTTGTGTTGCAAGAGCATCGGCACATGCCCAAGCTAAAGCCATACCATCAAAGGTAGAAGTTCCTCGGCCTATCTCATCAATAATGACCAAACTTGTTTCATTAGCCTGATGTAAGATTGTTGCGGCTTCACTCATTTCAACCATAAAGGTTGAGCGTCCTGAGGCAATATCGTCACTTGCTCCAATTCGAGTAAAAATACGTTCGATAGGGCCAAATAGACCTTTAGATGCTGGAATAGGGCAACCACAATGTGCCATCAATGTTAATAAGGCTGTCTGCCTCATATAGGTTGATTTACCGCCCATATTGGGACCTGTGATGATTTGTAAATGTTCAGTACTGTTCAATAAGGTTGAATTTGGTACAAAATCATTGTCGATACTTTGTTCAACAACAGGGTGTCTACCATCTAAAATATCAATACAGGTTTTCGTTGTGAACTCAGGTCTTACAACAGAATTCTCATCACTATATTGGGCAAAGCCAGTAAGTACATCTAGTCTTGCTAAGGTGATTGCCAAAGTTTGTAACTTATTAATTTGCAACTGTATGGCAAGCAGAAGCTCATCATAAAGCTGTTTTTCTAAATAGAGAGCATCTGAGGAACTGGCAAGAATTTTTGTCTCATATTGCTTTAATTCAGGAATAATAAAGCGTTCAACATTTTTCAGTGTTTGACGGCGATTATAATGCAGTGGTACCTGATCAGATTCACGTCGACTGACTTCAATATAATAACCGTGTACTCGGTTGTAGCCAACCTTCAATGTACTAAACCCAGTACTTTCGCGCTCTGCAATTTCTAAAGTATTGAGGTACTCAGAAGATTGGTTAGTTAGTTGTCTATATTCATCCAATTGAGAATTGTAACCACTAGCGATAACCCCACCATCTCTGATAAGTAATGGTGGACTTTCAATAATTGAGCATTCGAGTAATTCTCGTAAATCAGAAAATAAATGAATCCTATCCGCTAGTAAATTTCCTGCGGAGCTATTCATTGCTTTCAATGAGTGGATAAGTTCTGGAAGTGTTAAAAGCGTATCTCTCAGACGGCTTAGATCACGAGGGCGAGCTGTTAGTAAAGCAATGCGCGCTAGAATACGTTCAATGTCACTAATTTTTTTCAAATGCATACAAATATTGAGATATTCCATATTGTCAGCCAATGCTTCGGTAGCATCAAGACGCTGTTTTATACGCGCTGTATCAGTGAGAGGCTGGCTCAACCAACGCTTTAATAAACGAGCTCCCATTGCTGTCTGGCAATGGTTGAGTACGGAGAAAAGCGTATATTCTTCTCCACCACGTAAATTAAGATTGATTTCAAGGTTACGACGACTGGCAGCATCAAGAACTATTGTTTGTTTGATATGCTCTCTTTTTAAGGTTTTTACATGCGGGAGAGCTGTTCGCTGTGTGAGCTTTAAGTATTGGATGATTGCACCGGCGGCCTGATGTATCAGTGGTTGATCATCACATTCAGTTGCGTGAAGATTTAGGCTTGCAAACTGTTTGCAAAGGCTACGATAACCAGTTTCTGCATCAAATTCCCAATCTGGTCTAATCGATGTTTTAAATGCATTATCGGTGAGATGTTCAATATTCATTTCAGCACAGAGTATTTCAGTAGCCTGTAGTCGTTCTAAATCAGTCATCAAGGATTCGGTGTCTTGGTGCATTGCAACGCTGAAATCACCGCAGCTTAGATTGATCCATGCTAAAGCCCAATTACCTTGTTTGTTACGGCTTACTGCTGCTAGTAAGTTGTCTGAATAGTTATCAAGTAATGCCTCATCAGTCACAGTTCCTGGGGTAAGAATGCGAGCTATTTGCCTTTCTACTGGACCTTTACTAGTTGCAGGGTCACCGATTTGTTCACAAATTGCGACGCTGTGACCCTGTCTTACTAATCGAGCAAGATATTGTTCGGCTGCATGATGAGGTACACCACACATGGGAATTGGCTTACCGTTTGTTTTGCCTCTATGGGTGAGAGATATATCAAGATAGCCTGATACTTTAACTGCATCATCAAAGAACATTTCATAAAAATCGCCCATTCGATAGAAAAGCAATAAATCTGGATTTTCTGATTTAATGGTTAAATATTGCTGCATCATAGGGGTGTGACTTGCAAAATTTGAACTTGGTATCATAGTATTCTTTTTAGTGCTTTAACAACTGCTGAATTATTTCAAGACCTGTTTTATCCGATGCAGGCACTTCAATGTCTATTTCTGATAATCCTGTACAACGATCACCCCAGAGAATTAAGTGAGAGCTCCAAGTCAAACCGCCACCAAATGCCGGTATTAAAACTTTACTTCCCGGTTTAACTCTACCTTCTTCAATAGCTTCAACGAGCGCTACAAGTGCCGTTGCAGCAGACATATTACCGTATTTATGGATGTTAATAAAAACTTTGTCACTGTCGAGATTTAAACGTTTTCCGAGTGTTTTAATGATCCGTAAATTAGCCTGATGAGGCACTACTAAATCAATATCTTCGTTTGTTAAGCCTGATTTCTCTAATGTAGAGAGACAGCCTTTAGTCATTCCTTCTACGGCACGTTTGAAAATATCTTGCCCATGAAAATCCCAATTAATATCACATAAAGTTCTTTTCGGATCACGATACTTAGCTCCCCAACCTTCTATTGATAATATTTCTCGAGACTCACCAAAGCAGCCCAGTGATTCAGTGATTACTCCTGTTTCATTTTCATCAGGCTCTAGATAAAGTGCTGCAGCACCATCACCAAATAGAACAGCAACATCACGATTGGTCCAGTCCATCAAAGGTGAAATGACTTCGGCACCAATAATCAGAGCACTATTGACTACTCCGCTGCGGATCATCGCTGTGGCTGCAGTTAAACTATACATGCCGCTAGTACAGGCTGTATTTAAATCCATGCATGCCGCATTTGTAGCGCCTAGTAGTCGCTGGACATTCGAGGCCGCATTTGGACAGAGCTCATCAAAAGTACAACTACCAAATACAATTAAATCAACATCATCAGCTGTTTTCCCAGCACAAGCGAGAGCTTTAGCGCAGGCTACATATGCTAATTCACTGACAGATACATTGGATATACGTCTTTCTTTCATTCCCGTACGAGATGTAATCCACTGATCGTCAGTGTCGAGAAAAGTTGCCAGATCATCATTTGTAAGTACCGCTGGTGGTAGTGCTTTTCCCCAACCGGTGATATTTGCGTAATTCATAGTGTGTCCCAATTGTTTATTTCTTTAGTAGTATACCCATTATCATTCAAAGTGCATGCTTCAGCTAGACTAGAAGCTATCATATTCAAGGCATAAAAGTGTAGTATTAGTCATTCTAATTTAAACTTCCTAGATGAACACTAAGGCATGCACCTTGAATGAGAATGGGTATATAATCAGCTTTATTATTAAGATCTTTTAGATAATAAAACAGCTAGTTCAGCTTGATCACTGAACATTTTTAATTGTTTAACAATACTTGGCTTGCTGGGTGGAGCATTTGACCAATGTCTATAAAGTGTTGTAGCAGATGTTAATATACGCTCTGCAGCATCCCATTGTAAAAATCCTTGCGCTTTAAATTCATTACTGAGCGCTATTGTATTAGCTGCCTCTACAGGATTTGCACCAAGAATAAATTGTTTGTTTAGGTGATGCCCAACATATTGCCAATAATCAATTAATCTTTGAACACCTGCTATATCAGTAAAGTATCCATGACCAGGAACAATGACTTTAGGTTTTAGCTCAATAATTTTTTTCAGTGCATTAATCCAATTGTCAGGTGTTCCAGCCCAAAGAACTGGGGTTCCTTGAATAAAGAGAATGTCACCTGAAAATAAAATTTCATCTTTTGGTAGATAGACTAACGTATCACCTTCGGTATGCGCTGTTTCCATTTCAAAAAGAACTACCTCATGATCATCACATTGAATAATGAGTTCTTTGTCGAATGTTGTTGTAGCAGGAGTAATTTTTACATCTTTATAATTATAGGGCCCTAACATATGGTTAAACCACTGACCAAAGTGCTTACATCTAGGAATAGGAATATGTTGAGCAACAACGGATGTCTTTTTAATAAGTTGCAGCATTTCAGGTTTAACATGATACATACCTTGCTGTGTCGCTGTTGATGCGATGATTTCTTGTTCAGTAAATAACTGATTTCCCCAACAATGGTCACCATCACCATGTGTATTAATAACTGTAGTAATGGGTTTCGATTCGATGACAGGTTTTATTCTATCTAATAGAGTATTGGTAAGTTTAATATCCCAAGCAGTATCAACGAGTATAGATTTAGTTCGTCCGGTGATTAGTCCGTGGTTACTTTCACCCCAGGAACCGTTCGGAATCATCCAAGAATAAATATCATCCGCAAGTTTATAAAGTCCTTCGGTAAAGACGGGAACTGCGCCTGTTCTGGTTCTATTGTTTTGTATTGGTATTACACATTTAGTCATAAACTGCGGGCTTATTCTTATATTTATTATTAGCAAAAGTATTATCGGTAGAAAGTGTTCTCGGCTGTAAGTTTCTTTTTACTAAGATATTAATTTACTGAGTTATTAATTATAATGTGTCCTCCAATTACAATATTTTAGCACAGCTTACGGCAATTAAAGAAGAAATTATGGCTATTGAAAAAGAAGTAATTCAGTTATCAAATCAACTCATCAAAAGGCGCTTATTAATCTGCACAGCAGAATCTTGTACCGGTGGGCTAATCGCAAAGTCATTTACAGATGTCGTCGGCTCTTCAAAGTGGTTTGAAAGTGGATTTGTAACTTATAGCAATAATGCAAAACACAAAATGTTAGGTCTTGATAAACAATTAATTGAGTCCTCAGGAGCTGTAAGTCAATCGGTTGCTGTAGCCATGGCAGAAGGTGCTATTACAAATAGTTTAGCAAAAATCTCGATTGCAACAACAGGTATTGCTGGACCTGCTGGAGGAACAAAAGAAAAGCCAGTAGGTATGGTATGGATTGCTTGGGCTGCAAAACATTATACTACTCAGAGCCAATGTTTTTTCTTTGATGGTGATCGTGAGTCGGTTCGAAATCAAGCTGCAATAGCCGCCATTTCTGGATGTGTGAAATTTATTGTTAAAAATGCTTGATACTACTCATGCAAGTAGTATATGCTTCATTCCAGTTAGCAAGTTCTAATGATTGGAATGATGATTGTCTTAGATGAAATATCAATTATCCCTTACAACAATCTCCAACATTAGCACTTCTACCTAATACTTAAGATCTGTAAAAATGACTGTAGCAATTAAATGAATTTGAATAGTAATAATTTTTGGAGAGTACCCCATGGAAAATAACAAGAAAAAAGCGTTGGAAGCAGCACTCGGACAAATCGAACGTCAATTTGGAAAAGGTTCGGTTATGAAAATGGGTGATGCTGGCGCAATGTCGCGTGATATTGATGTTATTTCAACTGGGTCTTTAGGTCTAGATATTGCACTTGGAATAGGTGGACTTCCTAAAGGAAGAGTGGTTGAAATTTACGGTCCAGAATCATCAGGTAAAACAACAATGGCTCTGCAGGCAGTTTCAAGCTGTATGGCGAATGGTGGTACTGCTGCTTTTGTCGATGCTGAGCACGCACTTGACCCAATTTATGCGGAAAAACTTGGAATCAACGTTGACGAGCTCTTAGTCTCTCAACCAGATACAGGCGAACAAGCCCTTGAAATTACAGACATGTTGGTTCGTTCAGGTGCTGTTGATATTATTGTCATTGACTCGGTTGCTGCGTTAACACCAAAAGCAGAAATTGAAGGCGATATGGGTGATTCTCATATGGGACTTCAGGCAAGATTGATGTCACAAGCGCTGAGAAAAATCACTGGAAATATTAAACGCTCAAACTGCTTAGTCATTTTCATTAATCAGCTTCGTATGAAGATTGGTGTGATGTTTGGCAATCCTGAGACAACAACGGGTGGTAATGCTTTAAAGTTTTACGCATCCGTAAGATTAGATATTCGCCGTATTGGTGCGGTTAAAAAAGGTGATGAAATTGTAGGCAACGAAACGAGAGTTAAAGTTGTTAAAAATAAAGTCTCCCCACCCTTTAAACAAACAGAATTTCAGATCCTCTATGGTGAAGGAACAAGCCTTGAAGGTGAAATCATTGATATAGGTGTTAAGCTTGGCTTTGTTGATAAGGCTGGAGCTTGGTACAGCTATAAAGGCGACAGAATAGGTCAAGGAAAGATGAATGTGGTCAATTTTCTTAAAGAAAATCCGGATGTGGCTGCAGATATCGAAAAGCGTATCAGAGAAAAGCTTTTAGTCAAAGCTGAGCCAGAAAGTGAAGAAGCTTCCGTATCAGAAGAATAATCATAATTCAGAGCCGGTCAACTAAGGATTCAAGTTTAATAGAGCATTTCAGTTATCAACTAGCTCATGCTGATCTGCAGAACGAGTTTTTTTAAGGTATGTTATGAATGAGGAAGAAATAAAAGAAGAAATAATCAAAATTAGGAAATCCCTAATGGGTTTACTTGCGCGTCGAGAACACTCTAGGCTAGAACTCTTTCAAAAAGTCAGTAAAAAACAATTCAACACTGATCTTATCAGTGAAAATATCGATGACTTTATCGAGCATGATTGGCAATCTGATCTACGCTATGGAGAAATGGTGGTCAGAAGTCGCATTTTAAAATGCCATGGCCCAGTAAAAATTTCTAGAGAACTTCAACAGAAAGGCATTTCCTCCGATATTATTGAGGATATTATTAACATTGATGTTGATTGGAGTGAATTAGCTGAAACAGCCTTAAAAAAGCGCTTTCCAAGTCATGGAGAGAGTCAAAATGAAATTGCTAAGCAATATCGTTTTTTGCTACAACGCGGTTTTACAAATGAAATTATTAAAGCGGCTTTACAGAACTTTTAATAGAACTATTATTTGTTAACAAAAATACCAATTTATTGACATAAACTGTAGCCTTAAACACACAGCTCATCTACAATAACCACATATATTAAATGAATTATCAAAAATGAATTTTTAACGTTATTAGTAGAGAACATTATGTCAATTTCTATCAAGCCTCTGGCCGAAAATAAACGTAGTAGCTGTCCAGAAGAATTTGGATTTGGGTCAGTTTTTTCTGATCATATGTTCACCCAAAGTTATGAGGCTGGAAGAGGGTGGTTTGATGCGGAAATTACCCCTTATCATACATTTGAGATTGATCCTTCTGCAGCTGTCTTACACTACGGCCAGGAAATCTTTGAAGGACTGAAAGCTTATCGAAAACCTGACGGTAAAATTAATCTGTTTCGACCTGAAGAAAACATTAAACGTTTTAATCGCTCAGCACATCGCATGGTTATGCCTGAAGTAGATGAGGCTCTTCATCTAGAAGCAATGAAGTCACTAATTTCTATTGATCAAAATTGGGTTCCGGATCAAGATGGTTCTTCTTTGTATATTAGACCAGCTATGATTGCTACTAGCTCTAAAATTGGTATTGAGGCAGCTCAAGGATATCTTCATTTTATTATTACTGGACCAGCAGGCCCATACTTCCAAGGTGGGTTTTATCCAATCTCTGTTTATATTGCTGATAAGTATCGTCGCGCAGTTGTTGGTGGAGTAGGTGAAGCAAAGACTGGTGGGAATTACGCTGCAAGTCTTTATGCATCAGAAGAAGTCGCTAAAATTGGCTATACACAAGTACTGTGGTTAGACGCTATTGAAGGACGTTATGTAGAAGAAGTGGGAGCGATGAATATATGCTTCGTTTATGAAGGCAGGCGCATTGTTACACCTGCACTCAGTGGTAGTATTCTTCCTGGTATTACAAGAGACTCAATATTAACCCTTGCTCCTTACCTTGGCTATGAAATGACGGAAGAACTACTGGATGTTCATCAAATATTAGCTGATATAGAGTCAGGTAAAATTACTGAAGTATTTGGATGTGGTACGGCTGCTGTTATCTCACCGGTTGGTATGTTGTGTTACAAAGGAAAAGAGTACTTTATCAACGATAATCAGTCAGGTCCTGTATCTAAACATCTCTATGATCAACTAACGGGCCTTCAATATGGTACTATTGAAGACAAGTTTGTTTGGACTCAAGAAATATAATATTGTGAAAGCTTAGAAGTAGGAAATAGTAATAAACCAGTTTATCAGATACTCGAAGTCATAAAATAACAACTTTGTGGAGATAAGAAAATTGTTGGGTCAAATTCAAAAAAAATCAATTAATGAACTGAAAGTAATACTTACCGAGATATTGAAGAAAGTGGATGACGAGTTGTTTGATCATGGCAACATGGCTAAAACAAATAAGGATCAATGCTTTTTCTTTGAATCTATGCGTATCCTTCGTATTCAAAGGAAAAACGTGGAAACTGAATTCGCTCAGCTGATGACCAATAAATTTGGAATCTTACAAGGTAAATCTAATACAACGCAAGCAGATAATACAATTAAATTTTCAGCGGAAAAAATGTCACTGTTAACCGATCATGAGAACGAGGAAAACCTTGCCGTCAACAAAATAGTAATTTTAGCAAATATAGAACATGAAATTGTATTATCTCAACTGGATAGTCGTTTTGATAGCTTGACTGACATTAACCTGTTTGAGTCTACCAAAAATCCAATCAATCCAAAGAATATTTGTGAGGCATTTGAGCAGTCTATTAAATCCTTAAACTTTGATATCAAACCTAAGCTGGTGTTCTATAAAACAATTGAACATTTTGTGATTGAAAGGCTTAAGATATTTTACGATGAAATTAACCACTTAATGGTTAAGCAAAACATTCTTCCAGACTTGCCTGGTACACCTAAGATAAAAAACTTAAGACAAAAGGAGAACAAAACTGATAGACAGTTAAGCAATGAAGGTAGCGATGTCTTGTCTACCTTGAGCGAAGTACTGAATAATGAAGGTTCTACTGATAGTACTAGTGTTTTGTCAGAAGATGTCAATCTTCATTCTGCTATAAATACTGCTGTAATAATTCAAGCATTATCAATAATCCAGCAGAATAACCAGAACGCTCAGATTGCAGGCACTACTTCTGGCAATGCGCTTGATGTACGAGAGCCGCTAGGAGAAATATTACCTGATTCAGATTCTACTCTCAATCAGTCAATAGGCAAAGCCAATGAAAATATTGTTAATATTATTGAAATGCTATTTGACTATATCCTGAGTGACAGAAACTTGCCTAATGAGTTTAAGCCAATCATTGGAAGCTTACAAATTCCCTTACTTAAAGTTGCAATAATCGACGTAACATTTTTCAGTGAGGGTGACCATCCCGCTAGAATATTACTTAATGAAATGGCTCATTCCTGTATTGGATGGACGTCCAAAACAGATAATGGTTTTAAGAGAAAGTTCTCTGAAATTATTAACAACATTAATGAAAACTTTGAAGACGATATTGTAATTTTTAGCGAGGCGCTTGATGCTTTCCAGCAATTAAATAAAGTCAAAAAGGAAAAGGTACTACTTAAAATAAAACGTACTAATGAGCTTGAAGAGGCGAAAGCAAGGATTGAGCTAGCAAGCACAAAAGCAGAAAATGCTATAGCTAGGATCATCGGTCAATTAACTTTACCTGAATTTGTCAATCGACTTCTGTTAGAAGATTGGAAAAATCTCATGAAAATTTTATATTTGCGCGATGGTGATAAGAATGAAACATGGGACAAATATTTTCAGGTCGGTGCCGATTTGGTGGCTTCCCTAATACCTGCTGTAACCACAAAAGCACAAAATCAACTTAGAAACAGTTTGCCAGAAATTATTAATAATATAAAATCTGGCCTTGATTTTATAGGTACTGAATGCTTTGATAATGATCAATTGTTTATTGAGCTTGAGCAGTTGCACAAAAAGGTTCTTAAAGGGGAATCGGTTCTAATAATTTCTGAGCCAAACATGGAAGATGTGCTGGAAAATGAAAATCAAAAAGACCAACTAATTATTGCTGATGTATTGCCAACCGTGGTTGAACAATCAAAATCAACAGCAGCAGAAGAAACCGTAGTAACTAGTTCTCAGAGCAAACAAGCATCCAAGAATGACACTAAGGATGACAACTCTGAATATACTCAGCAGCTTGAGCCATCATTTAATATGGAACTGAATTCAATTGCAGTTGAGGCTGAATCTAGTATTGATGATGAAGTGTATTTGTTTGATATTGAGGATTTGCATATTGGAACCTGGTTTGAAATTCTACAACCTGAGTTAGATAGGGTAGTTCATTGTAAACTAGTTGCTATAATCGACTCAATCGGCAAATATATTTTTGTAAATAATTTGGGTGCAAAAGTTGCAGATTATACTTTGGAGCAACTAGAGATTGCTTTGAAAACAAAGCAACTAATTCAACTTGAGCAAGGTGTTATCTTTGAAAGAGCTCTCAAATCCATCGTAACCAATTTTCGGATAGAAAAGTCCAAAGCTGAGAGTCACTAATAACTTGACAAAAGATACACGGACTTACATGAACAATAAGTCTTGTTTATCGCCTTTTACTATACTATTGATGCTAAGACACAACTGATGAAAGAGCTAGCTACAACTAGTAACTAGGCCAAACAATTAGAAACTAGATCTATTTCAACTATGGATTGCATGTCCTAAGGAGGCCATAGCAGCCTCCATGGTCGCTTCGCCTAAGCTTGGATGAACATGGATGGTATTTGCTAAATCTTCTAAACAAGCTCCCATTTCAAGCGCCAGTGCAAACTGATTACTTAATTCTGCAACATGTGCACCAACAGCTTGAATACCTAGTACTAGATGGTTGTCTTTTCGAGACGTTATTCTTACAAAACCACCATCATTGCCAGCTTCCATAGCAAGTGCTTTTCCAATAGCTGCAAATGGAAATTTACCAACTACGATTTCAAATCCTTGCTCTTTAGCTTCATCTGGTGTTAAGCCAACGCTAACAATTTCTGGTTCAGTAAAACAAACAGCAGGAATAACAACAGGATCAAACACTCGACGCATACCAGCAATGATTTCTGCAACCATCTCACCTTGCGCAGATGCTTTATGCGCTAACATTGGTTCACCGACAAGATCTCCAATTGCCCAGACATTTTTCATTGCTGTTTGACATTGATTGTTAACTTTTATAAATGCTCCATCCATGTCGATGCACATATTTTCTAAGCCCCAACCTTGAGTATTAGGGCGTCTACCTATTGTGACTAATACTTTGTCAGCTTCGATAGTCTTTGCTTCATCGTTTTTATCAAAATAGTGGAGAGTTACAGTATCGCCTTCTTCAGAAACAGAATTAGCTCGAGCTTTATAAATAACATCTACTTGATGCTTCTTTAACCAAGTACTTATTGGTTTCGTCATTTCCTTATCATACAGAGGTAATAGTCGGTCAAGACCTTCAATAA
>JAAGZM010000185.1 GCA_024206355.1 Gammaproteobacteria bacterium
CCTCTGATCAAGGGAAAAAATGCAGCCTTGATTTAGCTCTATATATGTCAACATTTGGTATCAATAATGAAGATAAATTTTCCTCGGATACTGATGAACGATATATACACACTTGGCCTATATATTTTGGGCATGTTAGTGATGATGAAATTAGTTTTCTTGATTTATTAGCAAAATATGGTGGCAGTGAATTGAATAACGCTATAGTTGTAGAAAACGAAACCGATCTTAACGTAGCATTTGAAGAAATCATATCGTCACTCATTGAGGTGAATACTTCTTTTGTATCCTCTGGAATCTCGGTCAGTCAATTCAATCGAGTAGTGCATAGTGACCAGATATACTTTTCTTTGTTTAGTCCAGAATCCTATGCTCAATGGTCAGGAAATGTTAAACGCTATCGTATTCATGACAATACTATATTTGATGCAAATAATAATCCAGCTGTCGATAAAACTACTGATAGTTTTTATAAAACTGCTAAAAGCTTTTGGTCAACAATGGTAGATGGAAATGATGTTGACTTAGGTGGTGTGGTAGAGCAGTTAGACTTTTCTATGATCAGCAGACTTGTATTTAGCAATATTACAGCTGATCAAAAAGGATATTTCTCAGCTTCAAATAATAATTTGGTGACCAAAGAAAATGCTAAAAAATCTCCCATTATTTGGAACTCATTATTAGACGTATCATCGGAGAATGAAAGGGAAGATGTCCTCACTTGGGTTGAAGGCTTACCTATTAACTCTGACAATTATCACAATATTTTAGGCGATCCACTACATTCAAAACCTATGCTCCTTAGATATCGAGATATTGATGGCGCTGAGTTTGAAAGACTATTTGTGGGAACAAATCATGGTTTTCTTCATGCCTTTGATACTCAAAATGGTCAGGAACAATGGGCTTTTATTCCTAAAGAGTTACTCGATGGTATAAAAAGTCACATTGAAATATTTAAGCCGTCACCTGAAAAGCACCGTTACGGTATTGATGGGACAATTTCAATATATGTTGAAGATAAAAATAAAGATGGCTATGTTGATATAAATTCAAATCCAGCCTTAACTGATCATGCTTTGCTTTTTGTGGGAATGCGCAGGGGAGGGCAGTCATACTATGCTTTCGATATAACCAATGATAAGGAACCAAAATTACTTTACGTGATTGATAACACCGTAAGTGGATACAGAAATCTTGGACAGTCTTGGAGTAAGCCCACTGTTATTAAAATAGCTGATTCAAGTCAAATATCAGGGTATCAGTTGGGACTTGTGTTTGGTGGTGGCTATGATATTAATCAAGATCCTAGTGTTGATGAGCCAACTGGTGGCGCTCCTAATAATAACGATACTGTAGGTAACAACATCTTTATTGCCGATGCATTGACTGGACGTTTAATATGGGATGCGCAAACGGATGCTGTAAATAAGCAAGCAGCAAAAGCGGGGTCAATCACTGATATGAATTCTATTCCTGCTAATGTTGCGGTTATAGATTTTGAAAAGCCTGGTTATCTTACTCATTTGTATGCTGCAGATACTCTAGGACAGGTATTTCGTTTTGATTTTAATAGAAATTGGGATGGTAATAACGCTCAGTCTACATTAGCTCAAGGTGGAAAATTAGCAGAAATCCAAACAAAGGCAGACGGCGCTGGCTGTAAGGAAATTATCTGCAATAGAAGGTTTTATTACTCACCAGACGTGACGTTAGTGAAGAGGCCCAATAATTTATCATTTATGGCTGTTTCCATAGGTTCAGGATATAGAGCACATCCTCTTGGACTTGAAAATGCTGACCATTTTTATTCAATAAGAGATATGGGTGTTCTGCAGAGTGAAGTGAGTGCTGAAAGTAAGCTTACTGGATTTCGATTATTTACCAATCATGATGGGGAAATTAATAATAACGATGAAGTTATTCGTATTGAAAATTTGGTGTCGATCCGGTCTCAGTTACAAGATTTCAGCTCTGATTTTACAGACTCTCAAGAGGATTATCGTTTAGAACCTGCATTGGAATTAGTTGAAAATTTGAATAATCCAAAAGCAGGATGGTTCTTAGAGCTTGATATTGGTGAGAAAGTACTAGCGAAATCTTTGACATTCGCAAATAAAGTGATGTTTACAACATATCTTCCTCCGAGTGCTTTAGACGATTGTTCGCTCTCATATGGAAGCGGTCGTCTATATTCCGTAAACATTATAGACGGAACACCTGTAACCGATGTTTTCAACAGAGCTCATATTCATAATGATAGATATTTAGATTTACACCAAACAGGTATTCCACCCGAACCTCAAATTCTATTGATGCCTGATCCTATGTTAATCGTTGGTCGTGAAACAACTAATATATTTCAAAAGTTCATAGTATCTGATTATGGTGAAATGAGCAGAATTCAATGGCGTGAAATAATTAATTAGTACCAAGTATAAAAAATATCAAGGAATTTAGTATGGTAAAAAAAATGCAAAAAGGATTTACACTAATAGAGCTTATGATTGTTGTTGTCATAATAGGTATTCTTACAATGGTTGTTCTACCAACTTATCAAAGCTATATCATTCGGACAAAACGACTTGACGCTACTACAGCCTTGATGGACGCAAGCAATACGATAGAGCGCTATAGAGCCAACAACTTTTCCTATGCTGGTGCAGATTTGGCTACCTCAACCGCCTTTTCAGATGAACGATTTTCGTCATATTATACTTTTGACCAAAAAGTCACAGCAACAACATACATTATTACTGCAACAGCAATTGGCAAACAAAAAGATGCTCTTCAGGATGCAGAAATTCTAAGCATCGATCAGCATGGTGTAAAACGATGGGTGAACAATGGAGTAACAAAAAGTTGTTGGCCTGCTAATTCAATAACCTGCTAAGAACAACGCAATGACTTTCCATTCGCTCCTTCATCAATTCCATCTCCATCTTCATCTTTGGTAAAACGAACTCTGCCAGCGGCATTGATGATAATGCCTCTTGCATACTTTAAACCTTCTCTGGGGCAATAGGTAAAAGTTCCATTTTGGAAGCGGGTGTATCCAAGAGGGCTCATTTGTAAATATTGTTTATTCTGAAATGCACGCCAATAGATAGTATCTTCATCTGGAAATTTTTCAAATTTTGTTAGAAAGATATCATCACCATTAAAGATATGATCTTGATTATGATCTATAA
>JAAGZM010000186.1 GCA_024206355.1 Gammaproteobacteria bacterium
CGGTACTGGTTTTTAGTTAAGAGACTTTTTGTAGCATTTCTTTGGCGTGCTTTCTTGTTTGCTCGGTGATTTCGATGCCACCAATCATTCTGGCAATTTCTTCTGAGCGCTGCTCTGTTTTAAGATCTTCGATAAAGGTAGATGTAGTTTCATCTTCGGATGATTTTACTACGCGATAGTGTTGATTACCTTTTGATGCAACCTGTGCTTGATGAGTCACACAAAGAACCTGCGCTTTACTGGCGATATTGTTGAGCAGGTTACCAACCACTTCAGCCGTGCCTCCGCCAATTCCAACGTCAACCTCATCGAAAATAAGGCACGGTATTGAAGAATCTGTAACAGTAACCACCTGAATGGCGAGTGATATACGTGATAATTCACCGCCAGATGCAACTTTTGAAAGTGGTTGAAGTGGTTGTCCTGGATTAGCTGTCACTAAGAAACTAATCTTCTCAATACCTTCGCTGTTATATCTTTCATCAGGCAATGCTTCAAAATCTACGGCAAACTGTCCGCCTGACATCCCCAGTTTAGCGAGATAATCTGTAATAGACTTATTGAGTGTCAGAGCAGCTTTGTGATGATGTTTACTTAACGTTTTTGCTGCCTTCAGATAGACATTTTTTGCATTGGCAACATCTTCTTCCAAGTTACCGTGTCTCTCGGTCGAATTTTTAAGTTTCTGTAATTCTTCGTGCAAACGAATGTGCAACTCAGGGAGAACTTTGACATCAGTTCGGTGTTTACGTGCCAACTCATGGAGCAGAGACAAACGTTGATCAAGCTGATGTAATTTTTCAGGATCCTGTTCAACCTTGTCTTGATAATGACGCAGTTCCTCAGTTGCTTCCTGAATTTGAATACTGGCAGCATGTAGCATTTCACCTGCTGGAGTTAATGCTTTATCCAGCTCTGAAAGTTCTTCAATTTTACTGGCAGCTTGACTGACGAGCTCAAAAGCCGAGTTTTGATCGTTTTGATAAAGTAAATGTAACTGCTCTTGGGTTTCTTCAATAAGCTGATTTATATTGGCTAGGCGATTAAATTCATCATCAATGTTTAAGATTTCATCGGCACTGATACCAAAGTTATCTAGTTCAGAAACCTGATATTCAATTAGTTCAAGTCGATCGTGTCGCTCTTTTTCAGATTGCTGGAGTTGGGCTAACTCATCCTCAAGCTTTTTCCAAAAGTGCCACTGGTTTCTAACATTGGTTTGAAATTTACCAAGGTTAGCAAAATTATTGAGCATTTTGCTCTGCATACCAGCACGCAGCAATGCTTGATGAGCATGTTGACCATGTATATCGACCAATTGCTCTCCGAGACTTTTCATCATTGCGAGTGTTGCGGAATGGCCGTTTATAAAACCTTTAGAGCGGCCCTCTTTATTAATGACTCGTCGAAGAAAGCAATCACCTTCCTCATCAAGCTCTTGTTCACTGAGCCATTCTTCAACGTTTGGGAGGTTATCAATGTTAAAAATTGCGGTAATATCGGCACGTTTTGAACCATTTCGAACTACAGATGCATCGGTTCGAGATCCAAGCACTAACGATAACGCATCAATAATGATAGATTTACCAGCGCCGGTTTCGCCCGTCAATACGGTCATGCCAGCCTTAAAGTCCACCTCAAGGTGGTCAATAATAGCAAAATTATCAATTTGAATAGTCGTTAACATGGCGTTAGTTTAACTGAATTAGTAGGGTCAGAGTCAATGGGAAATCACTGAAAATCATCAGGTTGCACGATGATATCAATACTACTGACATTGGGGAATCCATTTTGACGTAACTTAGTCAGTAAACTGAGTTTCTCAAATCGTAAGCGATTAGCCCATTGACTGGAGTCAACGGCGAGCACGAGAACATTTTCTCGCCAGTGTGCGACCCGACAATGATCAGCTAATGGCTGTTGAAGAACGAGCTTTAAAGATTGGCTTAAGCGCTTGATTCTGTTAAGGTTGTCCACCAGTTTGCCAAGGCCACCTCTTGCTGAACTCAAGCGCTCGTTAAGAGTCGGAACTTTTGAGTAAGAACAGCTACGTCGATATTGCTTTATAGAGTTCTGCAGTGTTTGAAGTTTTTCTTTATCCATAGGTAGCAGGTTAACATAAATTGATAAAAGTAAATAAATGAAAATAACAATTTTAAAAAAATCACGAGCACATGGGTTGCGCAAGTTTAACTTTAGCGAAGTTCAGGTGATCTCGATACTTTTTGCTATATTTGCTATCCCTGTTTTCACAGCTTGGCTAGGATATCAGTCAGCTAAATCTCCAACTGAACAGCCATTGTCTGCTGTTGCAATTTTATCGATGCAAGAAGAAATTAAGCAACAAAATCAACAGTTTGAAGATGTTAAGGCACAAACACAATTGCAGCTTGATGCACTAACATCGAAAATTGGTGAATTGCAAGTAGAGCTAACACGCGTCAATGCTCTCGGACAAAGAGTTGCAACGCTAGCCAAAGTAAATAAGAATGAATTTGATTTTAGCCAGGCGCCTGGAATAGGTGGTCCTGCACAACCAATTAAACCTTTAGATGGTTATACATCGACAGATTTTTTCCAAGGATTGGATGATTTTTCTGCTCAATTAATAGATCGCGCCTACCAGTTAGAAGTATTAGAGTCGGTATTACTCAATAAAGAAATCTCATCGGAACTTCGAATTTCTGGTCGACCGATTAAAAAAGGTTGGACGTCATCCTATTATGGTATGCGTACTGATCCCTTTAATGGTAAGCCTGCATGGCATGCTGGAATTGACTTTGCAGGAAAAGAAGGTGCTGATGTTATTGCAACGGGAACAGGAGTAGTTACTTTTTCAGCGAAACGAAGTAATTATGGGCAGTTTATCGAAATTAATCATGGTGACGGTATAACGACTCGATATGCGCATAACAGTGAATTACTCGTTGTGGTTGGTGACGTTGTAAGTAAAGGACAAGTGATAGCAAAAATGGGTTCAGAAGGGCGATCAACAGGCCCTCATGTTCATTATGAAATATTGAAAAACGGCAAGACTCTGAATCCTGCAAAATATGTGAATCGACGGTAATTTATATATTGGGGTCAGAGTCAATTGCTTAAGCAAATTAGTGGAAATAATAATTAATATCTAAAGCAATTGACTATGACCCCAATATTCATTTTTTTTTACCCTTGAAAAGCAATGCTTTACCCCCAACCCTTTCACTCACAGGCGAAACCCGTTATTATTGCGCCAACTAAATTAAAAGACTAAATAAACGATAAAAGAGACCTCCATGTTCGGACCATTTCTTACTAAAATATTTGGCAGTCGCAACCAGCGATTGTTAAAGCAATATAATAGAGCAATCAACAAAATTAATGCATATGAAGAAGCCTATAAAGCTCTTTCTGATGATGAATTAAAAGCAAAAACTGACGAATTTAGAGAACGCCTTGAAAAAGGTGAATCGGAAGATTCCTTGTTACCAGAAGCCTTTGCTGCAGTTAGAGAAGCAAGTGTTAGAACTATCGGTTTGCGTCATTTTGATGTGCAAATGGTCGGTGGCATGGTGCTCAATGATGGCAAGATTGCTGAAATGCGTACCGGTGAAGGTAAAACACTGGTGGCGACACTTCCGGCTTATCTCAATGCAATCAGTGGCGAAGGTGTTCACGTCATCACAGTGAATGATTATCTCGCTAGTCGAGATGCTAACTGGATGCGTCCAGTGTATGAATTTCTTGGGCTGAGTGTTGGCGTAATTCTATCGAATCAAGAAAATGAACATAAACGAGATGCCTACAATTGTGACATCACTTACGGAACAAATAACGAGTATGGCTTTGATTATCTGCGCGATAACATGGCCTTTTCAACAGAAGAGAAAGTCCAACGAGAATTAAACTACGCTGTTATTGATGAAGTGGATTCCATTTTGATTGATGAAGCGAGAACGCCGCTAATTATTTCTGGTGCAGTTGCAGACAGTAGTGAAATGTATACCAGAATCAATTCGATGATCCCTAAACTTGTCGCCCAATCTGGCGAAGTTGAAGAAGGAGAGGAAGCTCTGGGTGATGGTGATTACCATGTGGATGAAAAGTCCAGACAGGTATTCTTAACTGAAAGCGGTCAGGAGCGTGTTGAAGAATTATTAGCTGAAATGGGATTACTTGAAGAGATTGGTAGTTTATACAGTGCGGCTAACATATCACTTCTTCATCATATCAATGCAGCTTTACGCGCCAATGTTTGTTACCAGAGAGACGTGGATTACATCATTGAAAATAATGAGGTGGTTATTGTTGATGAGCATACTGGACGAACTATGCCTGGTAGACGCTGGTCAGAAGGCTTACATCAGGCTGTTGAGGCGAAAGAAAAAGTTAATATCCAGTCTGAAAATCAGACATTGGCATCCATTACCTTCCAGAATTTATTCCGTCTATATGACAAGTTATCTGGAATGACAGGAACAGCGGATACCGAAGCTTTCGAATTACGTCAGATCTACAGCCTTGAAGTTGTAGTGATGCCAACGAACCAACCCATGGTTCGTGACGATAGAGCCGACTTAGTTTTCTTAACTCAAACTGAGAAAACAGCAGCTATTGTTGAGGATATTCTCGATTGCGTTAAGCGAGGACAACCATCTTTAGTTGGTACTGTCTCAATTGAATCATCAGAGCATTTATCGAATGTATTGAAAAAAGAGAATATTGAACACTCAGTATTGAATGCTAAATTTCATGAAAAAGAAGCTGAGATTATTGCTCATGCTGGTGCACCAGGCACAGTGACAATTGCTACAAATATGGCTGGTCGTGGTACCGATATTGTACTAGGTGGTAATTTACAAGTTGAGCTTGATGAAACAAAAGATCTAACGGAAGAAAAAGAAGTTCAAATAAAAGAAGAGTGGCAAAAACGACATGATGCTGTTGTTGCAGCTGGTGGATTAGCCATTATTGGTACAGAGCGTCACGAATCGCGTCGGATTGATAATCAGCTTAGAGGACGTTCAGGTCGTCAGGGTGATGCCGGTTCTAGTCGTTTTTATCTTTCTCTTGAAGATAATCTCATGCGTTTATTCGCAAGTGACAGAATGGCTGGCATGATGAAGAAGCTTGGCTGGGAAAAGGGTGAGGCGATAGAGCATCCTTGGGTTAGCAGAGCCATCGAGAATGCCCAGCGGAAAGTTGAAGCACGTAACTTTGATATACGAAAGAACCTACTTGAGTATGATGATGTTGCCAACGATCAACGCAAAGTGATCTACGAACAACGTTCTGAGCTTATGTCGACAGAAGATATTTCAGATACCATTAGTGCAATTCGTGAGGATGTTGTCAATGATACAATTAGCCAATACATCCCACCCCAAAGTGTTGCAGAGATGTGGAATGTAAGCTCTCTAGAAGATAGGTTAAAAGCAGATTTTGTACTGGGTATACCGGTTAAGAAATGGCTAGATGAAGATGATGAACTCCATGAAGAGCCTCTTCGTGAACGAATACATCAGACGATTGTAGAAGCCTATCAAGCAAAAGAGGATTCTGTGGGTGGCGATGTGATGCGCCACTTTGAGAAATCGATAATGTTGCAACATTTAGATTCAATGTGGAAAGAGCATTTGAGCGCGATGGATCACCTGCGTCAGGGAATTCACTTACGTGGTTATGCACAGAAAAATCCAAAGCAAGAGTATAAGCGAGAAGCATTTGAGTTATTCACACAGATGCTTGATGAGCTAAAATCTGAAGTTGTCAGTATTTTAGCGAAAGTACAGGTTAAAGAAGAGTCAGATGTAAATGCAGTGGACGAACAACGTCGACAGCAAGCTGCAGCACAAGCAATGAACTTCCAGCATGCACAAACCTCTGCAATGGGTGAAGCTTCTGCAGCAGAGCCAGAGGTGGCGGAGCAGGCAGCTGAGCATATTCCTTTTGTCAGAGAAGGTCGCAAAGTAGGCCGTAATGAAGCTTGCCCATGTGGCTCAGGTAAGAAATTTAAACAATGTCACGGTAAACTTTGACTCCAAACATCGATGTAGCTGCAGCAGTTATTGTTAACGCTAAGAATGAAACCTTACTATCACTAAGACTTCCAGATGCACATCAAGGTGGCAAATGGGAGTTTCCAGGTGGTAAGTTTGAGGTTGGAGAAACACCAGAACAAGCCCTCGTTCGAGAGCTTAAAGAAGAACTCGATATAGATATTCTTCAAACAGAACCGTTTATCGAACTACAATATACATATCCTGAAAAAACTGTGAACCTTCATGTGCTTAAGGTTATTAGCTTTACCGGTACACCTAAAGGGTTAGAAGGTCAGGCTGTTGAATGGGTAGCTATGAAGAAGTTACAGAAGCTAAAATTTCCCGATGCTAATTATCCTATTCTGGAGAAGCTTTTAACCTTGTTCGGTTCAATATGATTGAAACCTTATCACAACCCCACGTCTTCGGCCCACTGCTAGGCGGCGTAGCTATAGTGCTTGGTTTAGCTTTTGCAAGTTGGAAGATATATTATATTTTTCAAAAGGCTGCTGAAAAAGCAGAGGCAGAAAGTAATGCTAGTACTAGGTATAAAATGCCAACTCAAAATTAAACCAATCGGAGAATTGTTTAGCTTCTAAATCATCTGAGAGAGCCATGAAACGAATGTTAAATCGTTTTTGATCTGTACTTACTTCTGGGTAAATATTAAAATCTGCTGGTACTCTGATGCCGATAAATTTAAACTCATTTTTTCTTATGGTACGCTGATAGTAACCATTTTCTGCGATAACTGTCGCAAAGGTTGATGTTTCTCTGCTGAGTCTGAGTAGAACTTCCACGCTTGTTTGTATACCTTTAAAGGCTTTTAGCCAATCATATAATTTTTGTTGACGCTTTTCTATTGGCATTGAAAGGAATAATTCTACAAAAGGTGCATCGAAACTTAATAGTACAGATCCTAACGTAAGTTTATTCTTAGCATTTAATATAAATTCTTGCTCTAAAAGCTGGTGGCCAATCTTGCCTTTTTGGCTGCTAAACCATTTACTCAATTGACCTAGCTGATTGATAAAAACTTCAAGTTTGCTAAGATCAACCTCAGGATTAGAGTTTAATTTAGTAAAGTAAGCAATATCTCTGTCCAGTTCTTTAATCAACTCAGCTTTAAAGTCTCCTCGCTCAAAAAAGTCGAGTAAAAAAAATATCTGTTTCAGAGCAAAGAAATGAGCCGATGGAGTAGCTATTTTAATATGTCGATTCGTTTCACGAAACACACGTTCAAGACGTAATAATGAACGGCTTTTATTATCAAGAGGTACCTCAAAGTTAATGCTGTCAGATTGAATGTTATCTGAAATCATAGTTGCTGAAGGGTTAAAGTTTTTCATACTAATTAAATAGTTCTCTTTGCAATGGATAGCTGTAAGTAGGTATTATGCATTTTTTTTACAGCCACTTCCAGATTTTCGATAGTTGTATCATTGATTATAATATCATCACTAGCTATTAAGCGTTGTTCGCGACTTGCCTGGCTTTTTAAGATTTTCTTTGTATCACTAATGCTCACCATATCTCGATAGGTAACACGTTGAATTTGCGTTTCCTCAGGTACATCGATAACTAAAACTCTATCAACCTGTTGCTGTAGCTTTGACTCAACAAGTAGGGGGATAACTTTTATGACATAGTGAGATTGAGCATTCGCCACTTCTTCATTCATATAATCACGAATAAGTGGATGTAGTAAGTTATTCAACCATTGCCTTTCGTCAGGGTTTGAAAAAATAATATTTCGTAATTTCTGACGATCAAGCTCTGATGGAGTTTCAGGGGTGAGAATGTCACTTCCATAATGTTCAACAAGTTGCTGTAAAGCATAACTACCAGGCTCTACAACTTTTCTTGATGCTATATCTGCATCTACAATCGTTACACCTAGTTGCTCAAATAAAGTTGCAGCAGCAGACTTACCGCTCCCTATGCCGCCTGTAAGCCCGATAACTAATTTATCGGAAGACATTTATATACCCATGAGCATGAAGTATTGGTTAATTAAGATATTACCCCAAAATAATGCAATTAGACCCGCAATGGCAAGGTAAGGACCAAAAGGCAAACTAGTGTCGCGTCCTTTTTTCTTAAGAACAAGAATGAGAATGCCAAGTATCGCTCCAACAACAGATGAAAGCATAATAATGAGCGGTAACATCTTCCAGCCAAGCCAAGCCCCAAGTGCAGCAAGTAACTTGAAATCGCCGTAGCCCATACCTTCTTTGCCTGTGACGAGTTTAAATAACCAGAAGATAGACCAGAGAGACAGATAGCCAGCGAGAGCACCGATGATAGAAATATCGAGAGGCACGTAAGTGCTTTGTAGATTAAAGAGAATACCTATCCAGAGTAGGGGATAAACAATGTTGTCTGGGAGTAATTTTCTGTCGATATCAATAAATATCAGCACTACCAAGAATGCTACTAAAATCATTGTTCCCGCTGCTTGCATACCCCAGCCAAAGTGGAAGGCTGAGTATGCGAAAAGAATACCTGTTAGTAACTCTATTAGTGGGTAACGAATGGATATAGGTGTTTTGCAGCCGGAACATTTTCCACCTAGAAATAAGTAGCTAAGTAGCGGTACATTCTCAAAAGCAGTAATTTGATGACTGCATTTAGGACAAGCAGAGCGAGGAACAACAAGATTAAAAGGCTTAGTTTCTGCCTCATCTGCTGATTCTACTATAACACCTTGCTCTTCAAAAATTTCAGTCGCAGCTTTTCTCCATTCTTTATCAAGCATAACTGGAGTACGATAGATGACTACATTCAGAAAACTGCCTAAGAACAGCCCAAATATGCCTGCTGTAATAATAAAGGCAGTGGTGTTTTGAGCAAGATATTCTAAAGCTAACACTTATTATCCAACAACTTGACCCATAGAGAAGATTGGAAGATACATAGCAACAACTAATCCACCAATTAGTACGCCAAGAATAGCCATAATCATTGGTTCGAGAAGTGAGCTTAGGTTATCAACAGCATTATCTACATTTTCTTCATAGATATCAGCAACATTTGATAGCATCGAATCTAACGAACCGGATTCTTCACCAATACCGACCATTTGTACTACCATATTGGGGAATATTTCAACAGACTCCATGGACATGTACATTGCCATACCGGTAGATACATCATCACGTATTTTGAGTATAGCTTTTCGGAAAACTACGTTGCCTGATGCACCAGAAGCTGACTCTAATGCTTCTACTAGAGGAACACCAGCTGCAAATGTTGTTGACAGAGTTCTTGTAAAGCGAGCTACAGCTGCTTCATAAAGAATAGGACCGATAGCGGGCAGTTTTAGCATTAGACGATCACGGAAGTCTCGGGCAGGTTCTGAACGGTGCAATAGTTCTTTTAACCCCATCAATGAGCCAATAATTACACCTAGGACTACCCACCACCATTCTTGCATCCATTCAGATATTGCGATTACCATTAAGGTGAAAGCTGGTAGATCAGCACCAAAGCCAGCAAATACATCTTTGAAGGTAGGGACTACAAAAATAAGTAAAATAGCTGTAACAACAAGTGCGATTACTATAACAGCAATAGGGTAAGTCATAGCGCTTTTAATTTTTTTCTTTAAGGACTCAGACTTTTCTTTATAGATGGCTATTCGGTCGAGCATTTCCTCTAATGCGCCGGCCTGTTCACCAGCCTCAACTAAATCGCAGAATAAATCATCAAAATAACGTGGATGTTGTCTTAGCGATTCAGCGAAAGATGTACCAGATTCAATGCTTGTTTTAATATTAAGAAGAAGTTCTTGTACAGAAGGATTGTCATGACCTCGCCCAATAATCTCAAATGATTGGACTAAAGGTATACCAGCTTTCATCATGGTGGCAATCATTCGACTGAACGATGCAATTTCAGCAGTCGTGACAGGTTTTTTTCTAGGTGCAAATAGAGCTACGGCTTTCTTTTTGACTTTTGTTGCAATTACGCCTTGAGTTCGTAAATTTGCTTTAGCTATAGCTTGATTGGGAGCAGTCAATGTTCCTGTGACTTTTTGGCCCTTTTTATTGGAGCCTTCCCAAGTAAATGTGAATGTTTTTTCAGCTTTTTTACTTGCTCTTGATTTACGTACTACATTTTTCTTATCTGCTTGTAGCGCCATTACATTAATCCTGTGTTATTCTGTTTATTTCAGCTAGGCTGGTTAAGCTTTGTCGGACTTTTTCCAGGCCAGATTCCCTGAGATTATTGACGCCATCGAGTTTTGCTTGATCAGCAATTTCAATAGCGTTACCTCCTTTCATAATAATGCGACCTATGTCTTTCGATACTGGCATCACTTCATAGACACCCACTCGACCCTTATAGCCATGCGTACATTTATCACAACCAATAGGCTGACAAATTTTTAAGGAGTCGACCTCATCTTCTCTAAACCCGGCTTCTAAGAGAGCTTCTCTGGGTATATTTGAGACAGTTTTACACTCTGTGCAAAGCCTTCGTGCAAGACGTTGTGCAATAATTAAGTGGACTGATGTAGCTATATTAAATGCTGGAACGCCCATATTTGCTAATCGAGTTAATGTTTCTGGGGCATTGTTTGTATGCAGTGTTGATAATACAAGGTGACCAGTTTGAGCTGCCTTAATAGCAATTTCAGCAGTTTCAAGATCTCGTATTTCACCAACTAGTACAATATCTGGATCTTGTCTTAAGAATGCTCTTAGCGCTTTTGCAAAGGTCATGCCCTGTTTAACATTAACGTTAACCTGGTTTATACCGGTTAGGTTAATTTCTACGGGATCTTCAGCTGTTGATATATTAACATCAGGCTTATTAAGAATGTTGACACCTGTGTAAAGAGATACCGTTTTACCTGAACCTGTTGGACCTGTTACAAGAATCATGCCTTGTGGTTTGCTTAAGGCATCTAAATAAAGCTGTTTTTGTTCTTCTTCGTAACCCAGTACCTCAATACCCATCTGAGCACTGGTAGGATCGAGTATACGCATTACAATTTTTTCACCGAATAGTGTTGGTAATGTACTTACACGAAAATCAATAG
>JAAGZM010000187.1 GCA_024206355.1 Gammaproteobacteria bacterium
GAATGCTTTCACTTCACCACCGAAGGCTTTTGCTGTAACAACTGTCAGTGCAGCAGTCAGCGTAGTTTTACCATGGTCAACGTGACCAATAGTGCCCACATTGACGTGGGGTTTATTACGTTCAAACTTTTCCTTGGACATAACCTTTCTCCAAAATAATCAACATTACTAACAGATACAACAAAAAGTGACGCTGATATACACACTACCTAACGGTAATCTGTATTACGGCATCACCAAAGTATATGGTGCCGATAACCAGAATTGAACTGGTGACCTCTCCCTTACCAAGGGAGTGCTCTACCGACTGAGCCATATCGGCAATACTAGCAAATCTATTTATGCTTAGATTGCTGCATAACTCATTGGAGCGGGTAGAGGGAATCGAACCCTCGTGATCAGCTTGGAAGGCTGGAGTTCTACCATTGAACTATACCCGCGTACCTTGCATTACTTATTACTAAATAACACTTTAATAAGTGGTGGAGGGGGGAGGATTCGAACCTCCGAAGGCTGTGCCAGCAGATTTACAGTCTGCCCTCGTTGACCGCTTGAGTACCCCTCCGATACCTTACTCCCTATCGTTTTTAGGCGTATTCGCCTTAAAACGAGGCGCGAATAATGCCAAGTTGAGAGGCAAATTGCAACCACTTTTTTCGTTTACCTTCAATTGACTTAAAAACTTATTATTTTCAATAAGTTGCGACTATTCTTTTTAGGCTTAAATTTAAGTCAAAAAAGGGGGTTGTTGATTCAACAACCCCCGATATTTGGTGCCGACTCCCGGAGTCGAACTGGGCACCTACTGATTACAAGTCAGTTGCTCTACCAGATGAGCTAAGCCGGCAATATCTTTAATTGGGTCACCCCAAAAAGAAGCGCAATTTTAGTCAATTGGTTTGAAAAGTGCAATGGTAGATTTAAAATATTTTCAGTTACGCACATAAATTATTATAGCTTTCAGATTAATCCAACTAAATCAGTTAGTTAAACGCTTTGATTATTGCTTCAATCTGTCACTTCTCCTGACTATTTCTTTAGATTTAACGTATAAAATCCATGCAGAAGGTGTTTATATCTGTATTTTTAATATTTATCCAACTTTGGCGTTAGAATTTTAGAGGTTTATTGCTTGATTTGTTGCTTTTCATCTAGCTATTTTGATATTAGGCTGAAGACGGAACTGTTCATTATTCTCTTTGTTGGTTAATTCACGGTGATTGAGTGGATACCTCTTATTCGAACGCCTTCATGCCATCTCGGCAATCGGCTTGATCGTTCCAATAAGAGGTATCCACTCAATCACCTGAGACTAAGGTAAATTTATGAAGATAATCCTAGAATCCTCAGTTGGACGCGTTTGAGTGGGTGTTTTTTAGGCTTAGTGGCGCCGACTAGAAAGCCGTTCATAGTCATTCTACATAAGGCTTTTGCCGTCAAGTCAATGAGTCTAAAAAACGTGCAATCAAATGCGTAGGCGAGCTCACCCAATGAGTGAATACTAATCCTTCTGTAAGTTGCTGTTATTAAAGTACATAATCATAATTCAGAGGCTGTCAACTGAGGATTATAGGATTATGCAACCATATAAAAATATAGTCCATTTAGCACTAGGTGTTTTTGAACGATATTATCAACCGTTAAAGTTTTAGATAAAGCGTCAGCATCACCTCCTGTTAATATTAATGGTAGAGAGTCTTTCCCATTGTGATAATTATACATTTCGGCGATATAACTACATAAAGTACTTAAACACCCATTATGTACAGCTTCACTGGTAGAACATCCCAACCTAAATGCAGACGCGTCGCTATTGCTTTCAAACAATACTTTGTCAGTATCAGCAGATAATAATTTTTTCTGCATCGATAGACCTGGAATAATATGCCCTCCTAGGTGCTGACCAGAGTTGTCGACAACATCAAGTGTCAGTGCTGAGCCTGCATCGACAACGATAAAGCCTTTTTTTGTTTGATTGTAAATAGCGACCATTGCGAGCCAGCGATCAATACCTAGTTGTTCAGATGTTTTGTAGGCATTTTTTAGGATGTGGTTCTTTGATAGACAATATTTAGCTTTACTAGTTGCCACTTGAGTTTCTATATTCAGATGATTGTTGATTACTTTAGTTAAACATTCTATCTGTTGTTCGTTCTTAACACTAGCAAGATAAACACTTTTAATATCTTTACTGTGATCGGAAATAAATTTATCTAAGTCTGGAAGTAAGCCTGAATTATATTTGCAAAATTTATCCTTTTCAGCCAAACACCATTTATTAGAACTATTGCCTTGGTCAATTAATAAAATCACTAACAAGCTCTCCTTAAGCTCACTTCTCCTGACGAGTATCTTTTAATCTCACCATCTTGCTCTAGTAATAAGGCACCGGTTGAATCAATGCCGGTATGCATGCCTAATATTTTATTCTTTCCAATTTTTATCACTACCGGCTGACCGTACCAAGCATCCATTTGATTCCATTTTTGAAAAAAAGAATCAAAACCATTATTTTTAAACTCTGTCATTGCGTCTAAAACGTTTCTTATTATATGTGCAACAAATCTACTCCGAGATATCTCTCTCAAAGGGTGGCATTGCTCCAAGCTAATAAAAGGCTGGTCAATCATGTCTATAGCTTTTTCAGGCATAGAAACATTGACTCCAATACCCGTAATAATTTTATAAGAATCATCAGTTTCATTTTTTATTTCAACAAGTATTCCTGATAGCTTTTTTCCATTAACCAATAAATCATTAGGCCATTTCACCTGAATTTTATCTTGGCAGTATTCTTGTAAAGTTTCAGCCAATGTTATACCGACAGCTAAGCTTAATCCTGAAAGTGCTGATGCTTCAATATGTAAACGATGAGCAAATGACATATAGAGATTAGAGCCCGCTGGCGAATACCAATTCTTTCCACGACGACCTCTTCCTGCAGTTTGTTCATCAGCAATACAAATTTTAATTTTCTCATCTAGAGGCTGATGGAATAAATAACTATTTGTGGAATCTATATTAGGAAAAATTTCAAGTTCAATGTCACTAAGATGCTTATCTATTAATTTGAGGACATCTTCTTGCTCTAATAAACTCATTCGTTAGAGTCCCATAAATCAATAACACCTGTTGTTCCTATGATTGTAACTTCAGGTTCTAATGTGACAGAGAAAATCTCTTTTACTGTTTCTTGCACATAACGAGCCAAA
>JAAGZM010000188.1 GCA_024206355.1 Gammaproteobacteria bacterium
GATTGTCAGTATCGATAAGGTGACGAAAGAAATAACGTATTTCAGTTTCTTTCTCAAGCGCATCTTTAAATCCCAACTCAATAAGCTTCTTACAATAACCTTGTTCAAATAATAAATAACTGAGCAGATTAGAACCTTTAGCACTATCAACACCTAATCGCTTTAAGAAAAAAGCCGTACTAGCAGGTAGCTCATCGGCACATTCAGTGGCAATGCTACATAAATCTTTCGATGGCGAGATCACAAGTGTTTCTACTTTTTTAAGATCGAGGTTAACCTGAGCCAATAAATGTTTTGGGATCTTGTCTAAGGTTTTATTAATACGTTCTAAACGTTCTAAATCAGAATCGAGAGAGTCAATAAAAACACTATCAAGAACATGTCCTGCAATATCTGCAACGCTGGGATGTTGATTTTTATCAAAACATATATAGTCAGGATCTTTAGGCAAAGGATCAAGCCCAATAATTAGTATCTTATCAGCTCCGAGATGCAGTGCTGGGCTAATTGGAGAAATAAAGCCAACACTGCCATCACCAAAGAACTGATGATTGATTGCAACAGCAGGAAATACCATCGGGATGGCAGATGAAGCCATTAGGTGACTGAGATGTATATTGTCTCTTAGCCCTAGTCGTCGATGACGTTGCCAGTCATCAATAGATGAGTGACCCTGAAAGAAGCTGCATGAGCCTCCGTTACTGTAATCAGAGCAAGTGACGCATATAGCATGCAGTAATCCTTCACTTATTAATTCTTGTAACCGATGGAAAGGCACTACATTTCGTAACAGTTCACGAAGAGGGTTATTATTGAGTAGTGAGTTAAAATGAGGTCCTCTTTTACCACTTAGCATGCGCAAGGCAAACTGTGAAGAATGTCTAAACATGTCTATAAAATCAGATTTAAAGACTTTATCAACGTGGATACTTGCCCATACAGACTCTAAGCGTCTTAAACCAATTCGATATTGTCCGGCGTAAGCCGCCATAACTGTGGCATTTATTGCTCCCGCAGAAGATCCACAAATAATTGGAAATGGGTTATGAGAGCCTTTGGGTATTTGTTTATATATTGCTTTCAGTACGCCTACTTGGTAGGCCGCTCGAGCTCCACCTCCAGAAAGAATAATGCCTGTTTTAGATAGCTCTTGTAACATTACTTGTTCCTGAGATAATTGTTATCATCAGAATAATAGAAGTTTAATCAAAAGCATACTGATTTTTCGATATTTGAAAATTGCAATTCAAGCGCTTGAGCTTGCAAAAGCGGGAACTTGGGAATGGGATATTAAAGAAAGTGTCCGGATGGACTTTACCAGAACAGTTATTGATACGGATGCTAATGCGACTTCTCAGCATAAGAATATTCTAGTCATAGATGATGACATTGAAATCCTCAATCTTGTTACCGCTATATTTTGTGATGAAAGATTTCACTGTAGAAACTGTGCTTGATGGCCAAGAGATGTTAGATAAATATATTAATGCAATGGATAGCTCTGAGCCCTTCGATGCTGTCATTATGCTCTTATACC
>JAAGZM010000189.1 GCA_024206355.1 Gammaproteobacteria bacterium
CAATATATAGCTTTATTAAAGTTAAATTTCCACTCTGAATCCTCAGTTGGACGCGTTTGAGTGTGTTGTTTTGAAGTACATAATCATAATTATGAGCCGGTCAACTGAGGGTTCCAGGTTTATCTACCGGTTGATAACTGTAAATCTACAAGTAAAGATATGAAACCGAAATGACGGCTTAGTAAATTTTGTTGCTCTAAAGGTTTATCCAATAAGAAAATCCCGTTATAATTCATCCATAAATAAACTATACTCAACATCAAATTTTTATAATTATCAGTAATTATCAGTAATTATCAGTAATTATCAGTAATTATCAGTAATTATCAGTAATGGGACTATCTATATGAAGGGTTTTATCCGAATTATTCTTATCGCCAGTGTCACTATCGCAAGCTTCAGCCAAGCCAAACACATGGATGAAGATACCATCGATAAGCGTACTAGCCCGGTAGGTAAAGTTAATATTGAAGGTATGCCTGTCGCTACTGAAGCCGATAATAATTCAATGGGTCACGAAGAGACTGTCATCGCTGCAGAAGAAGTTGTTGAAGTTACCACATCAACTGGAGCTAGAGCTGGCGATGCTGTTTATAATACTTACTGTATTGCCTGCCACAGCATTGGACTTGCTAATGCACCTAAGGCTGGAGACTCAGCAGCTTGGACAAAATTATTAGAAGTAGGCATGGATACCCTCGTTGCCTCCGCAGTGAAAGGTAAAAATGTTATGCCTCCAAATGGCACATGTGCTGACTGTTCAGATGAAGAATTAGAAAGCGCCATTACCTTTATGAGTACAATGAATCCGTAATTAGTTATTTTCTATCGAGTATGGCTCTCAAACGGGCGATGTGTTCTCTTCCTTTATCACGTCGCTCTACTTCTGTTACTGGTGCCTGTCTTGCTGGCCAGTCCAAATCATCTACCGGTAACTCATCTAAAAAACGGCTTGGCGAGCATTTGATTTGAGCTCCAAATCTTTTTCGCTCTTTTGCTAGTGTCATGGTTAAAGTGCTTTTAGCTCTTGTAATACCCACATAGCAAAGTCGGCGCTCCTCCTCGATATTTTCTTCCTCGATTGAGCTTTTATGAGGTAATAATTCTTCTTCCATCCCAACCATATAGACGTGAGAATACTCTAATCCCTTTGCTGCATGTAGTGTCAACAACTGAACCTCATTGCCCTCATTATCGTCATTGTCTTTTTTTTGACGATCTCTGAGAACAAGGCGAGTTACAACTGTCGACAATGGATCATCCTCACCGGGAACTTCTTGTAGCATATCCTCTATCCAGCCTAATAATTCTTGAACATTTTTCCAACGAAATTCAGCTGCAGCAGGCGTACTACTTGTTTCTAATAGGTAACTGTCATAACAAAGTTGTTTAATAAAAGACTTTAACGTCTGAGCTATATAGTTACCCTTACATTGACGAGTGATACTACTTATCATTTTTGCAAATCGTTGAACAGCAACTAGGCCTCTACCTTTAAGGCAACTGGCTAAACCCACGTCAAAACTTGCTGTAAGCATACTGATGTGCCTCTGTTGAGCATAGTTACCCAGCTTTTCTAAAGTAATAGCACCAATTTCTCGTCTTGGTACATTCGCTATTCTGATAAAAGCTGCATCATCATCTGGATTTACCAGCAGTCTCAAGTAAGCCATGATATCTCTGATTTCTGCACGGGCAAAAAAGGATTGACCACCGCTTACACGATAGGGGATCTTTTGTTCAATTAAGGTTTTTTCAAAAAATCTGGCTTGGAAATTTCCTCGATATAAAATTGCAAAATCAGCATAAAGTGCATTTTCTGTTAATCGCCGAGAACTAATATCACTAACTACTAACCTTGCTTCTTGCTTTTCATTATCAGTCTCTAAAACTCTAATTGGGGCACCATAGGCCAAACTTGACCAAAGTTTCTTTTCAAAAACGTGGGGATTATTACTAATTATCGCATTTGCCGATTTTAAAACTCTTTTTGAGCATCGGTAATTTTGTTCAAGTTTTACAACTTCCAGTTGTGGAAAATCCTTATTCAGTAACTGTAAGTTCTCAGGGTTCGCCCCTCTCCATGAATAAACAGACTGATCATCATCACCTACAACGGTAAACTTAGCTTCAGGACCAACAAGCTGCTTAACCAGTTCATATTGAGCACCGTTGGTATCCTGATATTCATCAACCAAAAGGTAGCGTATTTTAGCTTGCCACTGGTGTCGTATTAGAGAATTTTGTTGAAATAAAAGCGCAGGAAGTAAAATAAGATCGTCAAAATCAACGGCGTTACAGGCTTTTAAGTGTCGCACGTATCGTTGATAAATTTTGGCAGCATAAAGCTCATTTTGTCCATTAGCTTGAGCAAGGGCTCGCTCAGGTGTTAACAATTTATTTTTCCAACTTCCCATCAACTCTTGTAACTGATAGATAGCCGACTTGTCTCTTTTCAATTCACTTTCTGTTAGCTCAAGTAATAAACTCATACAGTCTTGATCGTCAAATATCGAAAAATTCCGACGCATCTCCAAGGCTTTTGTTTCTTCTCTAATAATATTAAGTCCAAGAGTATGAAAGGTTGAAACACGTAACTTATCGGCTATATCATAGCCGAGCATTTGGGAAACTCTTTCTTTCATTTCCTTGGCAGCTTTATTGGTAAATGTAACAGCTGCAACTTGATCAGCAGAATAACCACAGTTATTGACTAAATGAGCAATCTTGAAGGTAATTACAGATGTTTTTCCACTGCCAGCTCCAGCCAATACTAGTAAAGGATTAGAAATATTCTTTACTGCTAGTTGCTGTTGTGGGTTAAGTTTATGTGCCAAACGCTAAATTCTTATGTTGTAAAAAATGGACAGCATTCTATCAGGTGACTGTCAGACTGTCTTGTGTTGGATTAATAGAGTCACTTTGCTAGAATGCTTGCCATGATTGAAGACGTAAGCTCCATACTCGATGAATTAAACTCTGCACAGCGTGAAGCCGTCTGTGCAGATAATTTACCACTGTTAATTTTGG
>JAAGZM010000190.1 GCA_024206355.1 Gammaproteobacteria bacterium
ACACTCTATTTTCACTATTCCAGCAAGTAAAGAAAGAGATTAACGACGCCGCCCTGCTCCGAAATCTGCCTGATTTCCGCCAATACGCCCAATATTGATCCTTACTGGCGGTTGATCCAGCGAAAACTCAGCCACCAGGCATGCCGGTTACCTGCCGCTACTTTTACCGCAGCACAGTCGAGTTGATTCGGTCAAACAGATCTCGTCGGCTAGCCGAACAAACTCCCCTGGGGCGGGATATAGGCTTTATTAAAAACAATGCCTTCTGCAGCCAGAGCATCTAAATTTGGCGTAACTGCTATTTTATCTCCATAAAAGCCAATGTTCATTCTCAGATCATCAGCACCAATAAAGAGAACATTCAGATTATTTTTTGGCAGTTCTTGACTAGCCATCGCAACAGTTAACAAGAGGGAAAACAAAATTAAACAGGAAGATAAATATTTCATTAAGCAATTCGCAATTTGATGTTAATTAACAGGAATAAAACCTAGGTAATATAATTTTACTAACCAGAAATAAGAACAATTTTCTTTATTTCTACTAGTCGATCAAAATTAAATCATTGTCTAATTCAT
>JAAGZM010000191.1 GCA_024206355.1 Gammaproteobacteria bacterium
AGCAGATAATACATAAGTTCCTACGCCTACATAATCAACGGTAGGATTATAAATATAATATTTCTTACCATTAACTAAGTTATCAACATCACCTAAGTCTATACGGTTATTTGGGGTGCTTTGTAAACATGAAGTATCGAGCCTAACTTGTGTAAAAGGCACACCCTCAAACCCACGAACCTTACCAGCCTTAGCCTTGAAGAAAGCCTCTTCACGAATCTCAGCTTTAGGACGTCTACGTGAACTCATACGTAAATCTTTTACATCACTAGCATATATAGCATCATAGAATTTACCGTCATTTGTTCTTCCAGAACCAGCAGTAGAACCTATGTTACCTGACCAATTGGCGTAACCTATGTTATTGTCACCAACAGCTCTAGGTGTTAGACACTGTTCAGTTGATACTATATTACCTACATCCTCTTCATGCCACGCTCTATGAGAAGTGTTACCTGATAGCTTCTTAAACCTACCACAACCATGCTTGTTATATTCTGGATGGTATGCACCTTGGTTCCTCCGCTGAACAAGCGCGATAGGTACTGCGAAGCCTAAGTTGTTGTGAGCAGGAGCATCAGGTATGATATTATGCATAATCCCATGACCTAAACCAGCTCCATCGTGAGGTGATGCTGAGCCATAAAATCCTCTACCGTCATTACTAAGACCTAAATCAACACCTGTGTCTGGAGCTGTTTCTGAACATTGTATTTTGATGGCTGCGTTAACACCTTCATAAGCTAATTGTCCCGTAAAACCATTAGGTGAAATATTTTGCCAATCATCACCTAAACCTTCAATAACACGGATACGCCAACAAACTTGTATTAAGTCATCACCATCTTTGTATATGTTATTATCAGGGTCACTTAGGAATATATCTTTCTCAGCGAATGATAAATTATCCCACACGGCATACCTACCTATAGTGGTCGTATCCCATTCACCATAACGTGTATAACCGTCACTCCTTGCGTTTAGAGATATACCCTTGTATGTTGCTTCTTGGAACATAGCGCAACCTAGTGGACATGCGTTAACTAACTTTTCATGCCACACCTCTAAGAATACGAAGTCTTGTCGTGATAGGATTACCTTGTTAGTAGCACCCTCAGAAGCAAATGCTGTAGCACTATCAGCATGTTGCACTACATTACCTGTAGCGGTATCATACGTTTTAGTACCATCAGGCGCAGGTGGTAACCTAGCTACAGACCTATTTGATTGTGTACTCTCTCTTGAATACTGTGACATCGCTAACGTAATACCATTAACGTTATATACTGGTTCATCAACTCTAGATATACCAGTTACGTTAGCGCTACCCTCTTTACCTAAGAATATTGCGTCTTTTGCCCATACACCTTCGTTACCTACCCACAGTCCATCATTTACATAAGTATTTAGAGTTGATATATTCTTACCCCACTCAAGTAAACCACTACCAGCATTATCACGTATACGTTTCTCTGCTAGTGCGAAGAACTCTGATTTAGTCATAGCACACTGAAAAGCTTCAATAGCTTCAGCAGCAGTCTCGGCTCTATCCGCATCTAAAGCTGCACTTGTTTCACTA
>JAAGZM010000192.1 GCA_024206355.1 Gammaproteobacteria bacterium
AAAAAAATAGGCCCTCAGCAATATTTGCTAGTAATGATGAAATGGCTGCTGGGGCACTTTTTTCTGCTAAAAATAAGGGAATTTCTATTCCTGAAGAGCTATCAATAACTGGTTTTGAAGATAGTCCTTTTTCACGTCAAACCAGACCAAAATTAACCACTGCTCATCAACCGAATGAACTTATAGCACAGTCAGCTGCTAGTTTGTTAATCGCGCGTATTCAAGGTTGGTCACAGGAAAGAATTGAGGATAAAGAGATTATTACACGATTTAGTCCTGAACTTGTTGTTAGAGACTCTACTTCGACTGCTAACTAACAAGCCTATTGAATATTCCCTTTTAGTTTTAACCTGACTAGAATTCTCAGTTGACCGGATTTCAAATCGGCGCCACTAATCCTAAAAAACACACACTCGAACGCGTCCAATTGAGGATTATCGGTTTAACCAAATATTATTTACAAATGTAATAAAATATTTCTCAGCATTTGAAGATTCAAAGATAAATCACTTCTAATTGTGTCCTCATCCAGCATAATCTTTCTTATTAAGCTATGCGTAGGCTGTAGAGGATTTAAATACACAAATACTTCATTCAAATTGAAAACCATTTCCTAGTTTGCTTTCAATATATATAACAGGCAATTAATCATTTTGTAACATTTAGAGATTATTGATACACCTTATAGTTGATTATTAGGCTTATTCTTTTATGCACTTGTTAATTGGTCCTTAGGCCGGTGTTGTATCTATTAGTGGGGGGGATCAACAACAATGAAATTAACAGCTTCATCATTAAAAAATCCGGCAGCAGTTGCCGTTGCTGTTGCTATTATTTTGCTATTCGGCTTGTTTATTCTAAACAAGTTACCTGTGCAATTGTTTCCAGATATTGAACGCCCGCAAATTTCAGTCGCTACCTTTTGGCGTGCAGCTTCTCCAAAAGAAGTGGAGTCTGAACTTCTGGAGCCGCAAGAGGAAGTTTTGCAAGGTTTGCCAGGTATGACTTCAATGAGTGCATTTGCCAATGCCGGTGCTAGTTTTATCAATCTTGAATTTAACCTTGATACCGATATGGACAAGATGCTTATAGAGGTGATCAGCAGAATTAACCGAGTACCATTTTTGCCACAAGATGCTCAGCCTCCTGTGATTACTTTGGGTGGTGGTGGACCAGGTGGTGGCGGTGCTGCATTGACTTGGTTTTTTGTACAATTACTTCCAGGTACTGATGGTAACATCCTAGATTATGAAAGATTGGTTGAAGATACGGTTAAACCAAAATTGGAATCTATACCCGGCGTTGCTGGTGTACAGCTCTTTGCTTCTTTTGGTAACCCAGAAGAATTACAAATAATTTTTGATCCATATAAGGCTGCAGATCTTGGAATTAATATCCCTTCGGTTGCTGCTATAGCAGGTAGAGCAAATGATATCTCTGGTGGGTTTAAAGATGTTGGTCGGCGTCGGTACACACTTCGTTTTGCAGGTCGATACGATCCGAAGCAGTTGTCTAATCTGATCCTTGAAAATCGAGCTGGCAAACAAATAAAACTAGGTGATGTAGCAGAAATTAAAGTTGGTCATAGCCAGCGGAGCGGTGTAACTGTCCAAAATGGTAACCCTGCCATGTCATTGAGAATCGACAAGGAAAGCGGCGCTAATGCATTGGAAACGTTAACTAAGGTCAAGGCTGCAGTACAAGCAATGAGCTCTGAGTTAGAATCACATGGTCTAGGTATTGCACAGTCATTTGATGCATCTGTATTTATTAAGCGTGCGATTAATTTGGTAACAGGTAATTTAGTTATCGGTGTATTTCTTGCGCTAGGAATACTATGGTGGTTCCTTAGAAAACTTCGTGCGACATTAATCGTTGCACTGGCAATTCCTGTTTCTTTATTTGCCACATTTATTGTTCTTGGTATTACTGGTCGAACAATAAATGTGATTTCTTTAGCTGGATTAGCGTTTGCGGTCGGAATGGTTCTCGATGCAGCTATTGTTGTTTTAGAAAATATTGTTAGGCTAAGAGCTCGTGGAAATACAGGAGAAGAAGCCGCTGAAAAAGGAGCAACTCAAGTTTGGGGAGCGTTAGTTGCATCAACAGCAACCACGGTTGCTATTTTTCTTCCAGTTATATTTTTAGAAGATGTAGAAGGCCAGTTATTTTCTGATCTAGCATTGACCATTGCAATTGCTGTTTCAATATCTTTATTTGTGGCAGTGACAGTGCTTCCTACAGCAGCCCTGCGATGGATACCGAATGAGGGATTAAAAGATCCTAATGTAGCTACCTGGTCAAAAATTGCTGCTGTCATTATGAAGATATCTAATAGTAGTGCAAAACGAAATTCTTGGATAGCGGGATTAATTGCCGTTCCTTTAACCGTAACTTTTTTTTTAATTCCAAGCTTAGATTATTTACCACCAGTGAAACGGGATGCTGTCGATGGTTTCTTCAACCTTCCACCAGGTGCAACAATTGCGATGATTGAAGAAGACATAACTAACGTCATTGTAGAAAGACTACAACCTTATATGAATGGTGAAAAGGAGCCAGCACTTAAAAACTACTATATATTTGCCGGTGCATTTGGTGGTAGTTTTGGTGTAAGAGTTAAAGATCAAAGTCGTGTAAAAGAGATGGAATCAATTATCAATGATGAAATTGCCAAAGGCTTACCTGACGTCAGTGTTTTTGCGCAGCAGGGTAATTTATTTGGAGGTTTTGGTGGTGGTCGTAGCATAGTCGTTAATATGCATTCTCGTGATCAAGAGGCACTGATGAAAGCGGCTCGTGACGGACAGACATTATTTGCTGAAGCTGTACCAGGAATGACAGCAAGGCCTTTTCCAAACCCAGAAATGGCTGAACCTGAACTACGTTTATTGCCCAATGATCGACGCTTATCAGAAGTTGGTTGGAACAGAAACGCTATCGGACAAGTTGTTCGCTCTTTAGGTGACGGTCTCTATATCGGTGAACATTTTGATGGCGAAAAACGCATAAATATAATCTTGCGAGCTGAAGGTTGGGAAACCCCTGAAGAACTTGCTTCGATTCCTCTTGCTACACCAACAGGTGAAGTTGTTCAACTGGGTGATTTGGTCGATGTTGAAAGAACTGTTGGTCCAAGCAATATGCGTAGGGTTGATCGTCGAAGAACGATGTCATTCAATATTAATCCTCCAGATGGAATGTCATTACAGGAAGCCATTAAAGCGATTGAGGAGAAGGTTGAGCCACAATTAATCGCATTGTTGCCCGATGATGGTGCCATTCGTTATGCGGGAAGTGCCGATAGTCTTAAAAACGCGATTAAGACAATGAGTGAAAATTTCATCTTGGCATTACTCATTCTCTTTATGCTGATGAGTGCTTTATTCCGTTCGATGAAAGATAGTTTATTGGTTGTGATTGCTCTACCACTGGCTACTGTTGGAGGTGTAATTGCATTACGTATAATGAATATATTTGTTTTCCAACCTTTAGATTTATTAACAATGATAGGTTTTATCATCTTATTAGGTCTTGTTGTTAATAATGCGATTTTGTTGGTTCACCAA
>JAAGZM010000193.1 GCA_024206355.1 Gammaproteobacteria bacterium
ATTGCACTCCCTATGTTAGTCATTGCCGGTATCATTAAACTTACAAGCAAAGGGCCGGTGTTATTTAAACAAGACAGGTATGGTCTAGATGGTCGAAGTATTAAAGTCTGGAAATTCCGCTCTATGACGACCACTGATAATGGTGATAATGTTGTACAGGCAAAGAAAAATGATGCCAGGATCACACCATTTGGAAGTTTTATCAGAAAAACATCTCTCGATGAGTTTCCTCAATTCTTTAACGTTCTACAAGGAACCATGTCAATTGTAGGCCCACGCCCTCACGCTGTGGCACACAACGAAGAATATCGAGAGCAAATTGGCTGCTATATGCTTCGCCATAAAGTTAAGCCAGGAATTACAGGCTGGGCTCAAATTAATGGTTGCAGAGGCGAAACAGATACCATTGATAAGATGGAATCAAGAATTAATTATGACTTAGAATATATGCGTCGATGGTCAGTTTTTTTTGATTTGAAAATTGTATTTATAACTATATTTAAAGGATTCTCAGGTTCTAATGTTTACTGATTAACCTGAAGGTCGTGTGTATTTATCATTCAACTTTTGAATAGTTTCATCGACATTCTTCAGAACATTGTCTAAACGTAATGCTCGACTACCCATTAAATGATTAAAAGCTATAAAAGTGCGAATGAAGCAACACCAACTGAGATGACATATAAAATATCATAGTTATTTTCTTGTAACCAACTGTCAACAACCGGTTCCGATTTTATAGTATAATCCTCTTTCTAAAATTTTCTTAGTTGAGACTCAATAAATGAAAATGACAAAAACTTATGCCCCTCGATGGTATGATAATTTTGAGATCCATTTATTTCGATTAATCACCAAGCGTTTCTTGCCGATCTCTTGGTTTCGTGAGCCTATTCCCGAAAAACATGAGCGTAAAGCAAAAGTTGGCGATTTGAATCTGGAGATTGTTAGCCACTGTTGGCAATATTCAAATATGCTTACCTATCAACTGAGTTCTTTTGTAAATTACTCGCCAACCAAAGCACATTTAACTGTAACGGTCTTTTACTCAAAAGATGATAAAAAAACTGCAGCCGTCTTGAGTTTCTTTGAACAAAAATCAGTTAAAAATATTACTTGGAATTTCCATGCATTAGAGAATAAAAAGTTATTCCGCCGTGGCATTGGCCGTAATATGGCTGCTCGGGCAACAAAGGCGGATTGGATTTGGTACACCGATTGCGACATTATTTTTCATAAAAACTGTCTGGACTCATTAGTCATGCAAGTGCAAGGTAGTCAAGAAATAATTTATTATCCTTACCAAGAACGAACCACAGACATGTTAGAAAAATCTGACCCTATGCTTAATAATGAAAGTAAGCCTCAAATAGTGGATATCAATATTGATCAGTTCAGTTTACATTCTCGAGATAAAGCCAAGGGAGCTTTTCAGATAGTGCATGGGGACATTGCCCGAGCTATAGGTTATTGTGAAAAGATAAGAATTTTTCAAACCGAGTCAGAGCATTGGCGAAAAACCTATGAGGATACAGCCTTTCGCTGGTTAGTCGCTTCAGATGGTCTTCCAATTGATATTGATGGAGTATTCCAAATTAGGCATGTCAGCAAAGGACGTTACACTGAACAAAGCAATATCTCAAAGGTTAGAAGTAAAATTAGACGAATGCAGGAATGATTATTATTCCTTTAAATTGCTCTATTAAAGTATTGAATATTGACGATTAGATCCGGAGCGGCGTGTCTGCTCCCACATCAACTTATAACC
>JAAGZM010000030.1 GCA_024206355.1 Gammaproteobacteria bacterium
CTTAAATCGAAATGTTGAAAAACAACACGGCATATAAGCACGGTGGATGAAAAGTGGCGAAAGGGCGAATAGAGTTTTGAAAAATCAAATAAAGGCTGTGGAGAATTCCGTGGTTTATATTTTTCTACAGCCTCGTTATAGCCTTAAAGAGATCATCGAAAATGTATAGATTTAGTATCATCCTGCTTGTCATGGCATTAAGTGCCTGTTCAACCACGCCAAGCCATGTTGGCACTGTCCACAAAACAAAAGATGGCAGTGAGTTCAGTATTAAAGATACAAAAGGTGGTTTTTTGGTTTCAGGGTACTTTAGTGACTATCAATTTGTTCGTAATAGTAAAGCCGGATTTACTGGGTGCATGAATGTATTGAATTCAGCAGCTAGAGATTATGCAAATACAAATAATGAAGAACTTTCATATCCAAAATGGGATGAAATAGAAATAATTGATCATGGCAGAGATCTCATTACTGCTGTCATGCATGTTAATTGTCAGTATCAATATAAGTTTGTTAAATCCACAAATAGCCTTTCATCCGAACTACAAAACTTAAAGGCACTTCATGAGTCAGGCGCAATTAACGACAAAGAATATAATGCCGCAAAAAGTAAATTATTGGGGCTATAACAAGGCCAGGCAGTCGGTCAGTCAAAACTGTCCCGCCTTTTGCTTGAGCAAAAGACAGGCCATTTTTGTCTGCCGCTGCTGGCGGCGTTATAGGGCTTATTCAAAACCTTTAACTAGGAGGTAAATTTTATGTCGATACCAGAAGGCCTAGATGAGGAAAAACTTGCTGAATCTGCTCTAGCTATTCTTTCATTGAGTAGAATGACAGAGCAATTCGGAACCACA
>JAAGZM010000031.1 GCA_024206355.1 Gammaproteobacteria bacterium
CAACTCAAGTAGCTGAGCAGACAATACTCGATTCGAGATAAGCATTTTGACAGGGACTGCGAAAGGCAGTTAATACTTCTTCAATCCACATAGAATAAACATATTGTCGAAATTTTATTCCAAAAATACTGTTACGATCTCTAAGGAGATTTTTGGGTGCCGTGTCCCAGGGAAATGCTTCAACTTTCTGCCGAGCAGGCCATTCAGCTGTTGGATTAGTCGTTACTTAAATTAGCAACAACATTAAGCCTTTGAAAGAGCCAGTTGAAGCGATTTTTGATAAATATACGCATCAAATAAGACTTTAGAATAAAATCAAAAACTTCAACAAAATAAATATGCACGGTTATTTGTGAGGCACAAGCTTCTAGTCTAGCTGAAACCTGCATATTGAAGTAGAATGTGTATTTAGGCCAATTACCGTACCTAATGATGGTTGATTTGGACGATATTTAACATGAAATATAATGAATTAATGACATATGATGAGCTACAAAAGCTATTAGATGACAACCAGTTATTTATAACAGTAGCTGAACTTCAGGGCTTGTTAATGGGTCTTTATTCTGCGGGCTTAGATTTTGATGATCTATCTTGGAAAAAGCAGCTGTTAAAACAATTGGCTACTTCTGATCCGCTTCCTGAAATTATTGATGCTGAACTCAGAAAAATAAATTCGATACTTTGTGAAATGATAACAGCGAACATCTTTGGCTTAGATTTACTACTTCCTGACGATACTAGCTCAACAGTTGCTAGAGGAGAGGCCCTTGGTTATTGGTGTCAGGGCTTTTTACTGGGTTATATGCAGCTCACTGAGAATACCGAGGAATCCGAAGAGGATGTTGCTGACTCACTGGCAGATATGGAAGAAATATCAAATATTGATCTTGATACCATAGGCAGCACAGAAGCAGACGAAAAGTCACTGTTTGAGCTCACTGAACATATAAAAGTTACCGCTCAGCTTATCCATAGTGTTCATGGCCAAAGCCCAGCTAACAAGAATGAGACACTTCACTAGATACTAATAAGTATAAATGGGAAATATGAATGATTAATAAAGCTGAATATGCACGTAGGCGAAAGCGTTTGATGTCGATGATGGGCCCAGACTCAATCGCAATCCTGCCTTCAGCTAAAGAAGTGATGCGAAGTCGGGATACTAATTATAATTTCCGCCAGGATAGTGATTTTCATTATTTGTGCGGTTTTAATGAGCCAGAATCGGTATTAGTGCTAATTCCGGGCCGCAAGCATGGTAATTATCTACTCTTTAATCGTGAACGTGATATGGCTAAAGAAACATGGCATGGTCGGCGAGCTGGTCAAAAGGGAGCAATTGATAACTTTGCAGCATCAGATGCTTTTCCTATCGATGATATCGATGAAATTTTACCGGGTCTTTTAGAAGGTAGAGAACGAATATACTGTGCTATTGGTAATGACAAGGAATTTGATGAAAATGTTTTAGGCTGGCTTAATGCCTTGCGTGGCAAGATGCGTGGCACCGCACCCCATGGTGAAATTATTGATGTGCAGCATATCTTACATGATATGCGTCTTTACAAAAGTCGCTCAGAAGTCAGCTTAATGAGAAAAGCAGCTCAGATTTCAGCAAAGGCTCATAAAAGAGCTATGCAAAAAACCTACCCAGGGCGTAATGAATATCACATTGAAGCTGAGTTACACCATGAGTTTGCTAGACATGGCGCTCGTTTTCCAGCATACACAAGTATCGTTGCAGGTGGTGAAAATGCTTGCATACTACATTATGTGGAAAACCAAGACACCTTGAATGACGGTGAATTATTGATGATTGATGCCGGTGTTGAATATGAGTTATATGCCGCTGATATCAGCCGAACTTTTCCGATTAATGGTAAATTTACACCAGATCAAAAAACGATTTACAACTGGGTATTAAAAGCACAATACGCAGCGATTGAAACAATCAAACCCGGAGCATTATGGAATGCGCCACATGAAGCTGCGGTGAAAATTTTGACCAAAGGCCTGATAGAAATGGGAGTCCTTAAAGGTACCTTGAGAAATTTAATAAAAACCGAGGCCTATAAACCTTTTTACATGCACAAAACTGGCCACTGGCTTGGTCTAGATGTGCATGATGTAGGTGACTATCAGGTGGGTGGAGAACCTCGTGTTTTAGAGCCTGGCATGGTGTTAACCGTTGAGCCGGGAC
>JAAGZM010000194.1 GCA_024206355.1 Gammaproteobacteria bacterium
ATTTGATTGCACGTTTTTTAGACTTATTGACTTGACGGCAAAAGCCTTACATAGAATGACTATGAACGGCTTTTTAGTCGGCGCCACTAAGCCTAAAAAACACACACTCAAACGCGTCCAACTGAGGATTCTAGGATTATTATAGCTCTACTAGTATTGAAACAAATCGATTTTTTTTATTTCTAGTAGTGACTACAATTCCATTTCTGCTATGCTAGATCGTAATATTTCCTAACAACTTAAATGGCTAAGCTGTCACTCAAAATGATTCAAATTCGACTATTACTAGTATCACTAATTGTTCTATCCCTAAATGCTTGCTCTTCAGTAAAGTTAACTAATGTTGAAAATGTTTGCCAAATATTTAGAGACAATGATGATCTATACGATGCAGCCATTGATATGGAAGAGCGCTGGAAAGTTCCTTTACAAATTCCAATGGCAATGATGTATCAAGAATCTTCTTTTAAAGAAGATGCTAGACCACCTCGAGATTACCTTTTATGGTTTATTCCTTGGGGATATAAATCATCTGCTTATGGATATGCCCAAGCGAAAGATGGTGTATGGCAAGATTATATTCGCATCACAGGTAATAGTGGAGCCGATCGAGATGATATTGATGATGCACTAGATTTTATGGGTTGGTACATTCGTCAGACCAATAAAGTTAATAAAATATCTGTCTGGAATGCAAGGGAGCTTTACCTTAATTACCATGAAGGTTGGAGTGGATACAAAAGAGGCAGTTGGAAGAAGAAAGCTTGGTTAATAAAAGTAGCCAATAAAGTACAGCATCGAGCAGAAGTTTACGGAGCACAATATCGTGGCTGTAGTGATTCATTGGATGATAGTTGGTTTTAACAACAACTCTTTTCAATTGGCGATGCATTTTCTGTGTTCGATAAGAATGAGAGAATAACTAAACTGATGGTCGACTATCCATCATTAGTTTATTCATAATATTTTGTGACCTTTTTGTATTACCTAAATCTTGAGCTTCTAGCATCTCGCATTTATATTTGATCATTTTCTCAATCGTAACAGGATAGTATTTACAGTCATCAGGACGAACGTAATAAATATCACAGATGTATTTCTCTTGATTCGGTAATTGCTTTAGCCAAATACAGCGTTACATATTAGTGACTGATAAGCTCAGATCAATACTTATTGTTTTATTGTGTCATGGGTATACTATGATTACTTAACCGATTAATGAGATTAAATATGACTTCCACAGAACAAAATTTAAATGCAGAGAACTTATTAAAACACGGAACCGAGATCATCGAGTATCTGAGTGAACGTTTAAAATCATTAGAAACTTCAAATATTAAGCCTGATTTAAAGCCTGGTGAGTTAGCATCAAATTTTGCATCAAATGCACCTCTTGAGCCACAACAGTTCGCATCATTAATTAAAGATCTCGAAAACAAAATAATGCCAGGAGTAACCCACTGGCAACATCCGAGGTTTCTCTCATACTATCCAGCAACCTCTTCCCTTCCAGCGATACTTAGTGAACTTATTATCGCATCTATAGGCTCGGTTGGGCTGCAGTGGAGCGCTAACCCTATCGGAACTGAGTTAGAATGTGTGGTTATGGATTGGATTGCTAAAATGCTCCACGCAGAAAGCAACTCACCCTTTCTACACACCTCAGGTCTTGGCGGTGGTCTGATTCAAAATACAGCAGGAGAAGCACTCGTTGTAATAATGACATCTGCAAGGATCCACAAACATTTGCAATTACAAAATGTAAATACAATGGAATCACTGACTGAAGATCAGCAAGAAGCTATTTTCTATCAAGACTCTTCAAAATTTGTAATTTATATGTCTGACCAAACTCATTTCTCCGGCGCCAAAGCTGCACGTGTAGCTGGTGTTCGTGTTCGAACCATAAAAGCTAAGATATTGGAAGATGGCAACTACGGCATTGATTCAGAGCAAGTTAGAAAAGCCATATCTGAAGATCGCAGTAACGGTTTCATTCCTTGTGCTGTACAACTGAATTACGGTTCCACAAATACCTGTGGTTATGATGATATCACTAGCTTTAAAGATTTTGCACAACAGGAAAAAATCTGGCTACATGTAGATGCGGCTTATGCAGGTGCATCATTGATTTTGCCACAGTTTAAAGAACAATCGAAAGTTATCCAGTCTATTGCAACATCTTTTAATTTCAATGGGTCAAAATGGTTTCTTTGTGGCTTCGACTCTGCCTTTCTTTATGTTCGTGACCGAAAATTGCTTAAAGATGTTTTTGCAGCAAGTGGCGACTATTTGGATTCTGTTGGATCCGAGGAAACCTATAGTCCTGAATTCAAAGATTGGGCAGTTCCACTTGGAAGACGATTTCGGTCACTTCGAATATGGATGGTCCTAGAATACTTTGGTGTAAAAGGAATACAAGATTTTCTTCAAAAAGCCATTGGTCAGGCAGACTGGTTAAGGAATCGAATAAGCAATTCTGAAGACTTTGAACTTACCGTAAATAACAATCTAGGGTTAGTTTGCTTCAGCTCGAAAGACAGTAGCAAAACTGACAAGCTAGTGACTTATCTTCAAACAGAAAAAGCTAATCATCCATCTTTTCTGCTCTACCCTTCACAAATTAACAACGAACCATTTATTCGAGTTGCACTAGGTGGCAGCAATACAGACTTTAGTGATATTGAAGCATTTTGGAGTACTTGTGAGCAGTGGGCAAATAGTGATGAAATAGCTGTCTGACTATAAATATTTTAAAAGGTAATCCTAGTACATTTGATTATTTTTCATAGTGTGATTCAGATTCTTGTATACTTCGGGAAATTCTAGCATTATTAATTCTAAGCTGGAATGTATCTGGTAATTATTCCACACTGGTTATTCAAGAGTTAGGGAGATCTAAATCATGAGTCGTATGCATCACTGGTTTGTGATGATAATTCTGTCTTTTTCAGGTGGAATTATTTTTATGCTACCTTTCCTGAGAGAGGTCTATTATTTACCAATGCAGGAGGCATTTGGTTACAATAATATACAAATGGGTGTAATAATGAGTGTTTTTGGAACTACCTCATTAATTACCTATTTTCCTGGTGGTTGGATTGCTGATCGTGTTTCATCTCGCAAATTAATCTCCAGTTCGTTATTGGCAATGGGATTAGCAGGTCTTTATTTTGCCACCTATCCTTCTTATTCAACAAGTATTTTAATTCATGGTTTTTGGGGGGTGTGCACATCACTTGTATTCTGGAATGCAATGATCAAAGCTACCCGTGAGTGGGCACCAGCTGAAGAACAAGGTAGGGCTTTTGGCCTTTTGGAATCTGGCCGAGGAGTTTCTGAGTTACTTAGTTCAACATTGTTTCTTGCAGTGTTTGCATGGCTTGGCAGTAATACATCAGCTCTTTCAAGTGTGATTAATCTTTTTGCGTTTACCAATATTGTGCTGGCAATAATGGCCTGGTTTATTCTTGAAGATAATATCTCAGAGAATCTTGATCATTCAAAAAACAAAGTAGGTTTCAGTGATGTAATTGCTGTACTAAAAATGCCTATTATCTGGTTGATCTCGATTATCGTCTTGACGGCCTATAGTGCATATTGGGGTACCTTTTATTTTGCCCCCTACGCAACTGATGCTTATGGTCTCAGTGTAGTTCTTGGGGCCTCTGTTGCTGTTGGGAAAATGTGGCTCAAACCAGCTGCAGCATTTTCAGCAGGGTTTGTCGCTGACAGGGTCGGTGTATCAAAAACAGTTTTTGGTTTTTTTATACTGATGACTATAACTTTTATAATATTTGGTGTGCTGCCTGGTGGAGATGCTTATCTTTTTATCATGTTGCTCAATGCAACAGTGGCTTCAATAGCTGTATTTGCACTTCGAGGTATCTATTTTGCTTTGTTGGAAGAAGGCGGTATTGCTCCAGCACTCACTGGTACTGCCGCTGGAGTTATTTCGGCCATAGGGTTTACTCCAGATGTATTTATGCCATTACTGGGAGGTGCAATTCTCGATAATTATCCTGGAGCAGAAGGCTATAAGTATTTTTATGCTGTTATTGCCGTAATGTGTATGGTTGGCACTTTATCAGCATATATCATTATGAAAAATGCGAAGCGAACACTTGTAACTCAAGAAGCTGTATCAGCTGAAGTGATATAGCAAAATTAACACTAGCTGGGATTTAATATAATAATTATATTAACTGCTACTTTTAAAAATTTGGATGGACGATGACACAAAACAGAGTAATTTCAAATAATCCTGTACATCTAACTACTAGAGGTGGCAAAAAAAATAATGAGCGAAAGAATAATGCCATCCAGCATGGTGCTATGGAATTTTCCAATCCACCAACTGATTTAGATGAAGTTCGGCTCTATCGCCTGGAGCGCATACGAGAACAACTGCGAAAACACAATTACGTTGGTGCTCTGTTATTTGATCAGTTAAATACCCGTTATGCAACCGATTCCACAAATATGCAGGTTTGGTGTAGCCATTATGAAACACGCTGTGTATTGGTGATGACAGATGGTCCAGTTGTATTGTTCGATTATGCCAATCACCCCTTCCTCGTTGATGGTTTACCAACAATTGATGAATATAAGGTTATGGATGTTTTTTATTATTTTGCAGCAGGCCCTAATGTAGAAACATGGGCAAAAAAGTTTGGGGGACAGATCAATGATGTCATTATTAAACATGGAGGAGGCAATAAACGTCTGGCAGTTGACCGGTTATCTCATACAGGTGTAGATATACTTCGTTCTCATGGGCTTGAATTATTTGATGGTCAGGAAGTTACCGAGATTGCCAGATCAATTAAGTCAGAAGGAGAAATCATTTTGATGAAAGCAGCCATCGATGTTTGTCAAAAAGGCATGAAGGCAATGGAGGATGCTCTCAAACCAGGGATAACTGAGAATGCTTTATGGGCAAAACTCCATGAAACAAATATCACTATGGGAGGAGAATGGATTGAAACACGTTTACTAGCCTCTGGAGCACGCACCAATCCTTGGTTTCAGGAATGTTCAATGCGTACTATTGGTGATGGAGATATGGTTTCTTTTGATACCGATCTGATTGGTCCTTATGGATACTGTGCTGATATCTCTCGTGCATGGGTTTGCGGTGATAAGCCGTCAGATGAGCAAAAGCGAATTTACTCAGCTGCTTATGAACAAGTGAATCATAATGTTAATATTCTTGGACCAGGAATGGAGTTCCTGGAAGTTGTTGAAAAATCCTGGGATATCCCTGAAGAGTTTCAGGCAAACCGATACAGTTGTTTGGCTCATGGCGTTGGACTGGCAGATGAATGGCCCAGTATTCCATATCGGATGGATTGGGAAAAATATGGCTATCATGGAGAAATCAAACCTGGCATGATCCTGGCTGTAGAATCTTTTATTGGTACAGAGGCCGGTCTAGATGGTGTCAAACTGGAACAGATGGTATTAATTACCGATTCTGGAACAGAATTACTTTCTGACTACCCTCTACAAGAAGACTGGCTAACCCCCTAATATTCCTCTAATTCCCTATGTTATATTTTGTTTCATCATCCTTCTCTTTTGAATACACTGTCTGTCTACATGCCTGATACTTCCATTTTAACCTGAATCCTCAGTTGACCGGCTCTGAATTATGATTATGTACTTCAAAACAACAACTTACAGAAGGATTAATATTCATCCATTGAGTGAGTTTGCCTACGCATTTGATTGCACGTTTTTTAGACTCATTGACTTGACGGCAAAAGCCTTACATAGAATGACTATGAAGCCTTGTAACGGCTGTGTAGATACCTTCGTTATCAGGTTCAGGCAGGGACACTATCAAGTTTTGC
>JAAGZM010000195.1 GCA_024206355.1 Gammaproteobacteria bacterium
AGCCTGCCCCATGAACGCAGTGAATGCTTTGGGTGGAGCCTGCCCCATGAACGCAGTGAATGCTTTGGGTGCAATATTATTCAGGTATTTACTCTGTATGATCATATCTCGCTGAAAATGCCGATCTTTAAATGAAATAGTTGTCATTTATTTATCTTAAAAGGCTATGATACTATCATAGACTGATATTTGCGACAGAACATTATTAGAGCGCTTATAAGAGGTATTTCAATGATATGAAAACAAATATTGTCCCAAACTTTATTGGTAAACGCTGGCTCAAAGTGGCTCTAAGGTCAATTCACCTTGTTGGAGTTGCCCTTGTCTTTGTTTCTGTAGTCACAGGGAGTCATAATTCTACTTCATGGGGTATTGCAATGATCTCCGGGCTTGGTCTTTTTACCATAGAGGCTTTTTCTAATTTACTTTGGTTTATTCAATTACGTTCGCTAGTGCTTTATATAAAATTCATGCTACTTTATGCAGTTTTTGCTTACCCTGATTATGCATGGCACTGTATGATTACTATGATTTTTCTATCTGGTATTGTTTCCCATGCACCAAGTTCATTTCGTTACCACTCCTTCATTCATGGAAAGAAAATTGCGTCGGCAGATGATATTCGCGGATAACCTTAGTTCATAGGTAAGATCTTAAGAATAAATAAATATTTAAAAACGTGCAATCAAATGCGTAGGCAAACTCACTCAATGGATGAATACAAATCCTTCTGTAAGTTGCTGTTTTGAAGTACATAATCATAATTTTGAGCCGGTCAACTGAGGATTCTAGGATTAATCATTAACAAAAATTCGTCGCTGTTGAATACCTTCATTCTTGGCAAATTTATATAAGGAGGTTGATTACAAGGTGAATGCCGAAGGCAGAGAGGGTGCCCTGGGGTATCTTAATGGCTAACTTCGCATCCGTTGGATAAGTAATTTTTTTTCTTAAACAATGGTATCAATGTTGACGGCATTCTGACCGACATTGATGCTGGAAATGCAGGTTGTGCAGAAGCAAAAACCTGCCCAGTGCGACTTTGCAATGAAGAGCAATACTCATTTGAAAAATTTTACTGACACCTTCATTATCAATTCTTTTTCTGAAATGTAACTACTTTGTTGCATGACAAGAAACTGATTGTTGAAATTCTGTCATGCCACAAAAAGTCTGATAGTAAACATTTCTTTTCCATTGAATAACTATTGATTCATCACTCAAATTCTCAAGCGATTTTAGTATCAATAATCCAACCATCAACCTGATAGGTTTGTTCGCTGCACCAAGAACTTAGCCTACAGTGAAATATATCTGGTCGAATTGGTAGAAAATAGCAATAACTTAACCTGTTATTAATGTTTGACTAATTATTAGGACAAATAACTTACTTCTAGCAAAATTGAAAAGAATTTGTTTTTGGTTTTGTATGGTGTAATATGTAAATGAGTGTTTTAAATGATACCAAAGGGGAAAGAATATGAAAAAATCTACTATCTTAATAGTTGGAATTATAAGTGTATTTTTAATTCCTACTCAAGCCACAGCAAGGACTAATACTATCCACGTCGTAAATTGTACACCAGATCATCTTGTTCATATAAATGTTTATAATCCAGGACATTACTTTGTTGGCGGACCCGCTTCAAACGGGTGGGTGAAAACAAAGTCAGAATCTCCTAAAAATAAACAAGACTTCACATGTAAACCAGGCTTTGGTGCAACAGCCCCAAATAAGTGCTGGATAGGCGTAGCTAAAGGTAAAGGTAATACGCATACTCAAAGGAAATTGCTGAAAGATGAATCAACCTATTATGTTTATACATATGAAATGTCTCCTGGCGTATGGAAAATGCAGTCTAGTACAAAAACATGCGCGGGGTTTTAGAAATTAAGTCTTGAACTTACAAAGTATACAGGGCGGGATTATACTTGGATTGATTTTTAACAAAAAATAATCTCGTCCCTAAATTCATCATCTCATTCAGCTCGCATCATTTTACCAGCCATACTGTTTTAAAGGGTATTGACAAGTTACTAATACTCTATAGTTCTTGGCAGACAACAAATGTCGTCCAAGATTAAACAAGTTATAGATCTTAGGATAAGCAGATAAAAACCTCTTACACTGCTCAATGGATTTAAATTTCCGCATAGCCCTCTCTATCTTTCTGATCGGTTGATGAGATAGCTCTGCCCTGTTATTTGAGTATTGATATGTATCAAGGACAGTATCCGGTATCAGTTCTCTATGTGCCACTTCTGTGTAAGAACTAATATAGTGTTTATTTGACTTATACCCAGAACGTGCTTTACAAAATATTATTACCAATGCAATTCGATATGCAAAGATTAATGTTATTGTCAGACTTGATAAAAGCAGAACCCGTAACGAAGGAGGATTTGGCTTAGGCCTTGCCATTGTAAAACGAATAATTGAATGGCAGAAAGGTAATTGTTTTATTGGACACTCTTGTTTGGGAGGTGCAAAGTTCAGTATTGAATTACCATCGGCAATATTGTTGCCTTCCGACTAATAATAATTGTTTTCATGAATGATGTATTAATAGCTTTGGACGTACACTAATGAGCGGCCTCATTCAGCAATTAGTGGCTTGCCACCTCAATAGTTACTGAAGCATTGTTAATTTATATTTTGTAAAAACAACTAATTTTCTGTAGAATCCGCATCCTTTTCTTCAATCAGAACCAATTATCATTTCTGATGGTAATTAAGTTTAATCTCTGGTTTAAATATTAATATAATTGATTGGTTTGTAAATAATGTTACTTCATTCAACAATGAAAGATTGGTTCGGTAATGTCCGAGGTGATGTTTTAGCTGGTTTGGTCGTTGCTCTGGCACTTATTCCCGAAGCAATTGCTTTTTCTGTTATAGCTGGTGTCGATCCTAAAGTTGGTCTTTATGCCTCATTTTGCATTGCGGTGATTACCGCTATTACTGGTGGACGCCCTGGTATGATTTCGGCTGCAACCGGTGCCATGGCCTTACTTATGGTGACTTTGGTTAAAACATACGGGCTTCAATATCTGCTTGCTGCAACAATGTTAACAGGAATTCTACAAATCTTTATGGGCTATCTGAAATTAGGTAGTTTAATGAGCTTTGTTTCCCGTTCAGTAGTAACTGGCTTTGTAAATGCCCTGGCAATTTTGATCTTTATGGCTCAACTTCCAGAACTAACTAATGTAACCTGGCATGTCTATGGGATGACAGCTGCGGGTCTGGGTATTATATATTTATTTCCATATCTACCGATCATCGGCAAATTGGTTCCTTCTCCTTTGGTTTGCATACTTACCTTAACAGCTGTTGCTATGTTTATTGGGTTAGATATTCGTACCGTAGGAGATATGGGGAAGCTACCTGATACATTACCAGTTTTTCTTTGGCCTTCAGTTGACTTGAGTTTTGAAACGATATCAATAATCTTTCCTTATTCTATGTCTTTAGCCGTTGTAGGATTACTTGAATCACTGATGACGGCGACTATTGTTGATGACTTAACCGATACTCCAAGTGATAAAAATCGTGAATGTAAAGCTCAGGGTGTGGCAAATATTGCATCTGGAATGATTGGTGGTATGGCTGGTTGTGCAATGATAGGTCAATCGGTTATTAATATTAAATCAGGAGGTCGAGGTCGGCTATCATCACTGGTAGCAGGTGTGGTGTTACTGATTATGGTTGTTTATATGAATCAATGGGTAGCAAGAATACCGATGGCCGCTCTGGTTGCAGTAATGATCATGGTCTCTATTGGCACTTTTGACTGGCGATCAATTCGTAATTTAAAGGAACATCCAATGTCGACTAACATTGTTATGATTGCCACAGTCATAGTTGTTGTACTAAGTCATAATCTCGCTTATGGTGTGTTTGTAGGAGTTCTTTTGGCTTCATTATTCTTTGCTAATAGAATTAGTCATTTTATGTATTCAGAATCAAAACTCGATTCTGAAACAAGTACTCGAACTTACTGTTTTCATGGCCAGATATTCTTTAATTCATCCAATAAATTCTTAGCTCAGTTTAATTTTAAAGAAGCTGTTTCTCATGTTGTTATTGATTTGAGCAGGGCCCATTTCTGGGATATAACCGCGGTATATTCTTTAGATATGGCAGTTGTCAAATTCCGTAGAGAAGGCGCCAAGGTAAAAATCATTGGTTTAAACAGAGCCAGTGAAACAATTATAGACAGATTCGGTATTTATGATAAACCCGATCAGATTGAACGTGTTTTAGGAGGTCACTGATGATAAATAAACAAAAACAAGTTGTTGCCTGTGTTGATGGATCCTCAGTCAATGAAGCGGTATGTGATTACTCTATCTGGATTGCTAACCAAATCAAGGCTCCACTGAAATTACTCCATACTATCGAGCATGGCAATACACCTGCTGTATCCGATTATTCAGGAGCTATTGGTCTTGGGAGCTCGGAAGAATTACTCAATGAACTGACAGATGTTGAACAAAAGCGCAATCATTTATTGATTAAAAAAGGTCAACTAATGCTCGATGCTGCAAGAAAACATGTCGTAAGATCAGGTATTGAATCACCACTAATGAGGCAAATGCATGGTTCATTAGCGGAATCTCTGATTGAACTGGAAGAGCAGATAAGGGTACTGGTAGTTGGTATTCGTGGTGAATCACATGAAGAAGTTGAATTCGGGATTGGTAATCAATTAGAAACAGTGATTCGGTCGCTACACAAACCAATTCTTGTCGTCAACAGAGCCTATACCGAGCCTAAAAAAGTTATGCTTGCTTATGATGGCAGTGATTCCTGTGTAAAGGCGTTGAATATGATCGCAGCAAATCAAATATTCAAAAATGCCTCCTGTCATATAGTGCATGTTGGTGATAATGCTGAAACAATGTTGAGCGAAGCATCGAAGGTGCTTGAAGAAGTTAATATTGATGTTGAAACAGCAGAATTACAGGGCAAGGTAGAAGATGTGTTAGCCCAATATCAAAGAGATTGTCAGATTGATTTGATGATCATGGGAGCATTTAGTCATAACCGTTTTCGTGATTTTTTACTGGGTAGTTTTACAGCAAAAATGTTGGCTGCGACAAATCGCCCTTTACTCTTGTTAAGATAATCAGGAAATATCACCCAAAGCATATACCAGATGATATGGGAAGGAGTACG
>JAAGZM010000196.1 GCA_024206355.1 Gammaproteobacteria bacterium
AAGGGTAAGATATAATGAAAAAAATAATGCAAGCTGCTTTATACTATGCACGAAAAAAGAATAGATTAAGATGGTTTGATTCTCAAGAACAATCAACCACTCCTAATGTAGAACTTATCATCAATGGCACATTTGACACTAATAGCGATTCTTGGCCCACATACGGCAGCCAACCACCAGAATCAATAACGATAGAATCAGGACAGCTAAATCTTGCTGGGGTGCAACACTCAGCAGTGGCGCAAATCATACCAACAGAAATCGGAGAAAGTTACCCCATTGCCGCCTACGTTGAGCAAGATGGATATGTGCAGGTTAAATCAATAGACGGTACAACAATAATAGACAATTTAAATAATGGGGCCGACGGTACATTCAGCGATACGTTTGTTGCATTAGAGACTCAAACTATAATAATCCTGGCGCTCGGTGCAACTGGATTGGGTGTGTTCGATAACACCTCAGTCAAGCAGTCAAAATTAGTCATTAACGGCGGATTTGATGCCAGTCTAAGTCATTGGATAAATGCTAACTCACACTGGGCATGGGTATCGGGCAGGGCATATCACGCATCAATAGGTAGTTTTAACACACTCAGGACATTGCTAAGCCTTGAAATCGGCGAGACTTATAGTGTTACTTTTGACGCAGAGCATGTTTCGGGTGGTCTATATCGGTGTCAATCAAGAGATGTAAGCAATAATCCAATAGCTGACTTCACTTATACAAATGACACAACAGATACTCATACATTTGCTTTCACTGCATCAGAAGCGGATATTTATATAGCATTCGCAAGAGATGACTCAGGCGTTGCGTCAGAGTTTTATATTGACAATGTCTTAGTAGATAAGGTGTAAAATGCGTTATATCGCCACATTATTAATTTTACTAAATATAAGCTGCACCCCAATAGCTGGAGATGATGATGTATTTAAAACGGGCAAAGAAGCATCACCCCCTCACGGATGCATAGAGCTTCGTAAAAGAGGCGGTGAATGTTAAAGCATAATCAACTATCTAAAATAGTCTCAAGCGTACATGACCGATTCACATATGTTTCTGACATCGAGTTGTACAAAGTTAAAGAGCATTGGGTAAGCTTTGATGAGATACCAGAGGGTAATTTCTCTGGAGATTGTGAAGATTTTACACAGGCGGTAAGAAAAGAATTGGCGGCAATTGGTGAAAAATCAAGAATTGCTACATGCGGCATTAACAGTTCAAGAATGAATCATGCTGTATGCATTTATGAAAATTGGGTGATTGATAACGTACACAAGTGGCCCATGCTCAAATCAGACCTACTAAACTATAAATTTATATCAATATCTGGTTTTAACACAGGCGATAAGTGGCATGAAATAATATAACTGAAATGCTTTATTAAGCAATATTCAATAGAGTATAAAGCCTTATCTGAAATAGTTTCTAGTATCTCTTAAAGTTCATCTATCTCTTTTAAAATAGAGTCTCTTAGC
>JAAGZM010000197.1 GCA_024206355.1 Gammaproteobacteria bacterium
GGATAGGTTGTAGATGCATCGTGAAAAACATTAATGCCATTGCAATCATTGATCAGTGATTCATTCCAATTATTAGGGCCGATTGTGCGCAGAGGATCATGCCAGAGTTGATAAAACACTCGAACTTTTGAATATTGTTGATAATGTTTTTTAAGCGCATGATATTTGGCAGATATTCTAGTTGATGCTGCTTCAGCGTTTTCTTGTAAGCCGGTCAGTTCTCCAAGTTTGATCAACTCAAGAGTAATCTCATCAATATTTTGTGGATGAGAATAAAAAATATTAAATCCAAGAGACTCTATCTTTTTTAGGTCAGCTGTCTTATTACCACTTTTCCAGCCAATGATAAGATCAGGTTGAAGCTCAATAATTTTCTCAATTTGTATACCAGTATAATTTCCAATACGAGGTATTTTCAAGGCTTCTTCGGGGTAATCAGAATATTCAAGTGTTGCAATAATGCGATCGCCAGCTCCTATAGCATATAGCATTTCAACAGAATGAGGCGACAGAGCGATAATTTTCTGAACCGTTTTAGCTTGAACAAGTTGCTGAAAAAATAATAAAGATAAAATACTAACCACGAAAAATATTTTCATTACCAATCTATTCCCTGACGCGCTTTAATGCCTGCTGTATAGGCATGTTTCTCATCTTTAATCACACTGACAGTATCGGCTAAATCACGAAGCTCAGTGATTGCTCCTCGCCCGGTGACAATGACTGTCTGATTCTCAGGTCGGTTGGTAATAGCATCTAGTACTTCTTGCTTGTCTAAGTAATCAAAACTAAGCATGTAGGTGAGTTCATCTAGTAAGACTACTTGATAATCTGGATCACTTAAATACTTTTTAATGTCATTCCAAACAATGGTTGCGGCGGTAATATCACTTTCTCTATCTTGGGTATCCCATGTAAAACCAGTATTCATTACTGAAAAGGGTACGCCGTGTTCTTCGAGTAGATTGCGCTCACCACATTCCCAAGTGCCTTTAATAAATTGTGCAACAGCTGCTTTTTGTCCATGACCAACTGCACGTGTAACCGTACCAAAACCTGCTGTAGACTTTCCCTTGCCATTGCCAGTAATAACGAGGAATACCCCTCTTTCTATTTGAGCTTTAGCGATGCCGGCATCTACATTTTCTTTAAGCTTCTGGGACTTTTGTTTGTGTTTATCTGTATCGTTCATATCAAGACTCCTACTAGGCTTCAGGCCTGCGGTGTTTCAAAATTACAAAAAAGAATAGGCTTCCGACAGCCGATGTTACAATGCCAACCGGTAATACTTGATTATCCAATAATGAGCGAGCAATAACATCAACCCATATCATAAAGCTTCCGCCTAAAATTAAAGTCATAAAAAGCAATCGATGAATTTGAGTGCCAACAATAAATCGTGAAATATGCGGTATCATTAAGCCAACAAAACCAATACCGCCAACATGGGCAACTAAAACAGCGGTAATCGCTGCACAGATAATGAGCATAAACAGGCGCATCTGATTGACTGGTATACCTAGTGTCAACGCACCTTCATCACCGGCCTGTATGGCACCTAACCAACGTCTATAAATAATAAATAGGCTGACACCAAAGACTAGCGTTGAAGCTGGCATCCATAGTTCGCTCCATTGGCTATTGGAGAAACTTCCCATCATCCAAAAGAGCAATGTTGAAGCTGTATCAGGCTCGGAAGAGTATAGGATCATACTGGTAAAAGCGCTGAGCATGAAGGATACCGCAATACCTGAAAGTAGTAATCGTTCTACGTGTACGGCTGAACGACCAGCGAGCGTTAACATCAATAAGACAGAAAAAGTGCTGCCGATGAGCGCGCCTACTGTAATAGAGATTGGTGTGCCGGATAAGGTCGTTGTTGATATTGCAGCCATGACGATGACTGCACCTAATGCTGCTCCAGATGAGATTCCGAATAAATATGGGTCGGCGAGAGGGTTACGAGTGACTGATTGTAAAATTGCACCGGTTATAGAAAGTCCCGCCCCAGTAAGTAATGCCATCAGAACGCGAGGCAGTCTAATTTCCCAGATAATTTGATGATGAATAGGATTTATTTGACACTGACTATTCACAGTCTGTTCACTACAGATAAATAAACTATTAAAAATTTCACTCATTGGAATATTGACGCTGCCAATACTGGTTGCTGTAAAGATTGAAAAGAGTAAAAATAGTATTGAAGCGATAATAAAAATATAAAAACGCGATGCATTACCTTTCATGTTTTGAATGAATTGAGTTGTTGGTTTTGAGTTAGCCATTATTCACCAACTTTCTTTCTTTACTTAGTAGATCAAAAGTAATTCGTATTTTTTGACTGAATGGATGTTGATCAATTTTTGCACTTACTCCGAATACTTGCTGAAGTGTTGATTTAGTAAGAACATTTTCAGGTGTACCATCAGCAACAATCCTTCCTTCATCAAGCAAGATTAAACGATCACAGAAAGCTGCAGCAAGATTTAAATCATGAATACTGACCATGACAGTAATATTCATAGATGTAGCAAGTTCAAGTACTTCAATTTGATGACGAACATCAAGGTGGTTGGTTGGCTCATCCATCAATAACAGTTGAGGTGTCTGTAATATTGCTCGGGCAATCATTGCTCGCTGTTTTTCACCACCAGATAAAGAGTTAAAAGGTTGTTGCAATTTATTGACTAAATCCACTTGTTTCGCCGCC
>JAAGZM010000198.1 GCA_024206355.1 Gammaproteobacteria bacterium
ACACTCAATGCAAATACGGTTTTTGGCATGTGTCATTTCATGGCAAAAGAAAAGGGCATCAAACACATAATGATCGACTCTTTAGTTAAATGTGGTATAAATCAAAGCGAAAATGAGCCCCAAAAAGAGTTTGTCTCAAAACTCCAGGAAATAGCAAAAGAGCATAATATCCATATACATCTAGTAGTTCACTTGAGGAAACCCGACAAAGCCACCACCAGACCAGACCGCTTTGCAATTAAAGGAGCTGGTGAAATTTCAGATTTAGCTGACAACTGCATTTTGGTTTATGTCAATCGTGAAACGGAAGGGGAGGCCGCCAACAGTTTTTTGATCATCGACAAACAAAGGGACGGGGATTTCCAAGGAGCGATTGGTTTCTGGTGGCACGAAAAAACTGGCCAATGGCTAGACAATCCCCGAAGCTTCATTCACAGATACATCACATAAACAGATTAAGCAAAATGAAAACAACATTAAACGAAATTAAAAAACATAATCCTTATCCTTCACATTGGGCAGAAGTATTGGTTTTATTTAATAAAACCAAAGCTGATAATGAACCAATTGATTTTATGACAATTAGAGAAATTCTAGGTATAAAAGATGCTGTTTGGTATCTAAGGACTCAAGCTTACAGAGATTACTGCTTATTTCTTGCAGACGCAGCTGAACTTGTTCTGCCTATTTTTGAAGCTGAATACCCTCATATTATAGCTCCTAGGCGAGCTATAGAAGGAATTAGAGCTTGGTATAATGGAGATATAAATAATGACCAATTAAACGCATTATCAGATGCTGCTTTTGATGCTGCCAGTAATACTTATGTTGCTACCTATACTGTTGTTTATGGTGCTGTTACAAATGCTGCTGCTTATGCTGCTGTTACAAATGCTGCTGCTTATGCTGCTGGTGCTACTGTTTATGCTACTATAGCCAATGCTGCCCGTGCTGCTGGTTCAGATTGGGAAAAA
>JAAGZM010000199.1 GCA_024206355.1 Gammaproteobacteria bacterium
ATTGACCAAGCTTTTAGCGAGACCGAGGTATCGGGCAAACGTAATGTAAAAGCGATTGGCATTGTCTATAAAGGCAAACTCATTGCAGAAAGGTACGCAAACGGTGTTGACTCCAAAACCCCCTTACTAAGTTGGTCGATGGCTAAAAGCGTCACAAATTTACAAATCGGTCTGCTCGTAAAATCACAAAAACTAGCTCTCTATGAGCCTGCAACCGTTCCTCAATGGAATAATAGTGAGGATCCTCGCTCCAAAATTACCCTTGATCAATTGATGAGAATGAGTAGCGGTCTTGAATTTAATGAAACCTATGGCATTAATACCGATGTCAGCAGTATGTTATCAGTAGAAGATAATGCTGGAGCTTTTGCTGCAAATAAACCATTAGAGTTTGCACCTGATACCCATTGGTCATATTCCAGTGGTACTACTAACATTCTAACCGGTATCATAAAGCGAGCAGTTGGAGGTGATTTTCAACACTATTATCAATATGCTCAGAAAGAACTCTTCCAGCCTCTGGATATAAATAACGCAATTATGGAAACAGATGCCAGTGATACTTTTATTGGCTCATCTTATTTTTATGCTAGTGCAAGAGATTGGGCAAAGCTTGGGCAGCTTATGCTGCAAAACGGTCAATGGAACGGCGAGCAGTTACTGCCTGAAAATTGGGTTGAGTATAGTACAACACCAACAAAGACTTCAGATGATAATCAGTATGGTGCTCAATTTTGGTTAAATAACAATCCAACCTCCCCAAACAAAAGACGTAAGTGGCCTGACGTCCCTGAGGATGCCTATTATATGGGCGGATTTCAGGGCCAATATGTTGTAACCGTTCCATCTAAAGAACTCGTCGTGGTTCGTTTTGGCTTTACAAAACCCGGAACAGATCGAGGCATTAATGAGCTTATCAACAACACTATAAAAGCTATTGGTACTAATTAATCAACTACAATTATATTTATATAAAGTCAGAAGATAACATGGAGAATAAATCTTATTGGCAAGCAAATCTTCGTTAATATTTATCTGCCATAGTTATATGGCTCATCTTCTCATTTGATTTTGGAATATTATTAGTCAAACAACTCCATACTATCTCGCCTTGGTGGCTACAAATTAGACTTTTGGTTCATTTACCATCTACTTTGGCATTGCTTGGTAGGCACGTGCTGGTTCAACCTAGAATCCTCAGTTGGACGCGTTTGAGTGTGTGTTTTTTAGGC
>JAAGZM010000200.1 GCA_024206355.1 Gammaproteobacteria bacterium
ACCATACTCGGGCCACAAAAAACATCATCTTCCAAAGTCACATTATCATAAACAGACACATTATTTTGGATTTTGACATTATTACTAATTTTTACTTTATTCCCCACAAAAACATTTTGCCCCAGTGAACAGTGCTCTCCAATACTTGCACCTGCACTCACATGCACCCAGTGCCATATCCGGGTTTCCTTACCTATTTGAGCTCCTTCATCAATAATAGCAGTGGGATGCGAAAAAAAATTCATCAAGATTAATATTCCAGGGGTAGTGAGATTTTTTTTCCATCTCTTGCTGATAGATAGGAAGCTATTAATAGTTCAAGAGATCTCAAGCCTTCCCTACCATCAGTTTCAGCTTTTGTAATACCATTTAGGGTGTCTATTACATTTTTATAGTACAAAGGATGCCCAAAACCATAGACAGAAGTTGTTTCATAACTGGCCTCTTTAATTTTTTCATCATCAGGATCAGAATCCTTAAAGTTCCAGTGTTCGATTTCATTAACGGCAACACCACCGACTTTAGCCGTACCATTTTCACCAATAATTGTAATCGAGCCCTCTAAGTTTTGAGGATAGGTAAGCATCGTCACACTCACTGAACCTAATGCACCCGAACGCCATTCAACATTCATTACCGCACTGTCTTCAACTTCAATATCACGAGCCATAGTGGCTATCATTGATTGCACACTCTTAACCGGGCCTATTAGCCAGTCAAGTAAATCAATATAGTGACTGGCCTGATTCATTAATGCACCACCATCAAATTCCCAGGTGCCACGCCATTTAGCTTGATCATAGTATTCCTGTGGACGAGTCCAGAAGACATTCACCTGAACCATATAGATTTTACCAAAACGTTTCTTTTCTACAGCATTTTTTAGCAACTGCAGAGTAGTATTACGACGATTTTGTTTAACAACAAAAAGCTCTACTCCAGCATCATCACAAGCTTTAACCATGTTCAGGCCATCCTGCCAACGAGTAGCCATAGGTTTTTCTGTCATTACATGTCTGCCGGCTTTTGCACAAAGAATAGTTTGGCAGGCATGTAAACCACTTGGGGTGCACAATATTATAAGTTCAGCATTACTTTCCTCTAATAGAGAGGGTAATGATTGAAATGCAGAACAGTTTTTCTCAAGGGCAACTCGATGAGCTAATCCCTTATCCGTATCACAAACAGCGGTCAACTCAAAGGATTCAGAGTGTTTCTTAATCGCTTCAAAATGTTTGAGTGCAATTCTTCCACACCCAATAATGGCACACATTATTTTCTTTTCCATAGCTTATATTATAGACCTTAAGTTTTTAAAATAATAATACTTCTAAAACTAGTATTATTCATATAAATATTACATCATTTTAAAAAATAGCGATTTAGAGTATCGAATTGTAGTCAATTTTCTTGTTTTTCATGAAATATATCTCATTTTTGTTATTTTCTTCAGAAAAAACAATAATTTTTTGGCTATAATTAAAGTTCGTACTAGAATGTACTAGTATAGTATGTATATCTTTACAATATTCATTAAATAACCAGCAGATATTAGATCATTATGGCGTTAGCACAACAAACCTCTCAACTAACCGGACTTGCACGGCAATTAGTAATGCAAAGATTCCTCAATGAAGGTGATGCTATTAGTGCACTGGAAGCAGCAAAAAAGCACAAATTACCCTTTGTTCAATATGTCACTCAAAAA
>JAAGZM010000201.1 GCA_024206355.1 Gammaproteobacteria bacterium
AATCATTGACCTTACAAAATGCATCATCAATACGATTGATATGGAATTTACATGTCACGATGGTAAATGGAGTATAGGCGTACTAGAAAAAATATTCTCGCCATTATCCAGCCATAATTACCCTTATACCAAATTAAATGGCGGGACTTTTAATTGCTGCCGTGTTAGGCAAAACCATATTCATTTTTATAATGGGGAAGGAAACCCGTTGCCAGATGGACTGTTAGTCAAACTGTATTTTTATGATGATAGTGAATCGCCTGCATTTTATAAATCTCAGGATATATGTGACCACACATATAACCTTAAAGGCTTTGAGGTTATAGGCATGTTGCCTGAATACAGATATGAGTGGGAGAAAGAATAATGAACAAATTAACAGACAGTCAAATTAAAAGAATTAATACAATTTTAAATGAGGTTCCAACACCCAAGCCTGTAGAACCAAAGAAGATCATTGATCTTACTAAATGTATCAATACGATTGATATGGAGTTTGCCAGTTACG
>JAAGZM010000202.1 GCA_024206355.1 Gammaproteobacteria bacterium
GGCGTGTAATAATCAAAATGAATCAAGCACTAATGATATCCCTAACACTTCCGCTGACTTAATCATCACCAACGCTAAGATTTATACTGTTAACCCTAACCAGGAATGGGCATCTGCTGTCGCCATTAGCGATGGCAAAATCATCTACGTTGGTGATGAGGCAGGAAGCCAAGCATTTTTGGGTGATAATACAAAAACATCCGATCTACGAGGTCAGATGGTATTACCCAGCTTCCATGACGTCCATGTTCATCCCGTACACAGTGGCGTCACCTACCAACAATGTTCTTTATTTGACATTAAAGGTGCCGACCAATTAATTGCAAAAGTTAAACAGTGTGCCGAAAACAATCCTGATAAACCTTGGATTATTGGTGGCGGTTGGACAGTCGACAACTTTGCACCTTCAGGTCTTCCCGATAAAAAATTACTCGATGCTGTTGTATCCGACCGACCGGTATCATTAAAATCATCGGATGGTCACTCCTTGTGGGTTAACTCTAAGGCTTTAGAATTAGCAGGTATTGACAATAATACTCCCGACCCCGAAGGCGGCCGAATAGATCGCTACCCAAGTAGTAAAGAACCTTCCGGTAGTTTTCAGGAAAACGCTGCGATGATGTTAGTTATGGCAAAAGAGCCTCAACTAACCCCTGCCGATCTAGTTAATGGTTTAGAGTATGCCCGCGATTTATTTCATAGCATGGGTATTACAGGTCTTCAAGATGCCCTTCTTAAACTCGAGCCCGGCGATCCTTATTATGGTTTAGATGCTTACAACACCCTTGAGCAAAAGGGTGAGTTAAACCTTCATGTTGTTAATGCTATGTACTGGCAGAATGAACTACCTCTAGATTTTCAATTGAAACGCTTTATTGAAACGAGAAACAAACAGCCCAAGGGTAATATCTATAATACTTCGATTAAAATATGGCAAGACGGTGTTATTGAGACACATACAGCCGCTCTTATAGAACCCTATTCTGATAGAGATGATAACTATAAAGGCGATCTGTTAAACACACCTGAATCACTTAACAAAGCTGTAGCGGCCTTAGATGCAGAGGGATTTCAAATTCATTTCCACGCTATTGGCGATCAGGCAATTCGTACCGCATTTGACTCGCTGGAACATGCTCGCGATGTTAATGGTGTCCGTGATAGCCGCCACCACATGTCACATATAGAGCAATTCAACCCTGCTGACATTCCGCGTTTCAAAGAGCTAGACGTTGTTGCAAACTTTCAACCCTTTTGGGCAATTGAAGATGCTTATATCACCGAGTTAACTTGGCCAAAGCTTGGCAAAGAGCGCAGCAAATGGCTTTACCCTATGGGCAGTGTACAACGCTCAGGAGCAAAAATAGCTTTCGGTAGTGATTGGTATGTAAGTTCAGTTAATCCATTGGACGGTATTGAAGTTGCAGTAACCCGGCTAGAGCCAAGTGGTGCCACAAAGAATCCTCTAGGTGAGAATGAAGAAATGAGCTTAGCGCAAGCTATACAAAGCTATACCATCAATGCGGCTTACGTAAATCATCTTGATGACAAGGTCGGGTCAGTTGAGGTGGGTAAACTTGCCGATCTTATCGTGCTGGATAAAAACTTATTTAACATACCAGCGAAAGAGATTAATGAAACCAAGGTTACAGCTACCCTGTTCGGAGGAAAGCTAGTTTACGGAGAACTTTAAAACGTAAAAAATAATGCACTATAGCCGGTTTATTTACCTATTCCGGCTATATCAATCGCGTATAAGTCGAATAAACACTATATCTATCCATGGCACTGTTATATAGCATTAACTTTTAGCTTTGTGAAAATCAAGTCCAACTCAGTCTGAAACTAAAAAACTTTCCAAATAAATACGCCCAAAACGCTCAGTCATGAATCAAATTCGAATTGGGCGTTTTGGGCGTAATTTTAAATCTATTTACAATAGGTAACTAAGTTCATTGTTACTTTCACTATGAAAAATCGTCTTCCATGCTATGTTTAATTCTAGTTATTATTATCCGATTGCCTTCTTCCCTGTAGCGTAAAACGTAATTTCCATTTCCAAATGGAATCAATAATTCCCGGAAGGGAAAGAGATCATCTATCGGCTTACCTGCTCCAGGATTATCTGCTAATATTTTTGTGACTTCCTTGATACGATTAGCTGCACGAATTGCAGCAGCAGGATTTTCGCTCTTAATAAACTCTTTTAAACGGCCAACATCTCTTGCAGCACTAGGTAACCAGACTATTTCACTGGACATGGCTTTTCCTGATCTGACCCCCAGGAATCAAGCCATTCCATCATATCTTCATTACTTATGACCTCTCCAGTTTCTTGATAAAGTTCCCAACGAGCAAGTGTCTCTTGATTTTCAGATTCTTTAATTTCTTCTTCTCTTATATATCGTTTAAGAGCCTCTTTAGCAATATAGCTTTTGGAACGTTGCTTCTTTTCAGCTAGTTTAGCTAAACGAATTTCTAACTGCTCATCTAATCTCACACCTAACATACATAACCTGTTAACATTGTTTAACAATGTTTAATAAAATAACACAAATTGGATATTAGTGGAAAAATAATGCTGTCCATCGCAAAAAGTTGTACGTATTGATATTGTTGAAGTTTTTGGCTTAATCTCTAAACCCAACCCATACTATTAATATTCTTCGTGTTCTCTTTGATGCAATAGAATTATTCGATAAACCAGAAAATATTCGGACAGACAATGAAAGTATGTTTACCTCTCGCCTATTTCGATTATCTTGCTGGTTGCTTAACATCATCCTAGAATCCTCAGTTGGACGCGTTTGAGTGTGTGTTTTTTAGGCTTAGTGGCGCCGACTAAAAAGCCGTTCATAGTCATTCTATGTAAGGCTTTTGCCGTCAAGTCAATAAGTCTAAAAAACGTGCAATCAAA
>JAAGZM010000203.1 GCA_024206355.1 Gammaproteobacteria bacterium
AACACCAGACGGACTGCCCACAGTAGAAGATACACAGAGCATTGATTTAATACCGGTCAATCATTTGGGTGGACAAGACAGCACTGAATACGATCCAGGCTGGGCCGGATGGGTAACTGACTATGTAACAGTGAATGAGCCAGGGCATGTTGCTTACCCAACTGAATTTGTTGTTAATACTCCAGATATAACATTGAACAGCATAGATAACATCGAGCCAGATGACACAAGTTTGATAAATGTCACCATCCCAGATGATATACTGTCATGAGTATTTCAAGTGAAATAAATTCTTTAGTTAAAATAAAGAAGATAAAAAAAGAGCTTGATACACTGCCAACACCAGCACCAATAGGCACACAAAAAGGATATAGTTCTGGCTCGGGCACTGATGAAGTCACAAGCGGCTTAGTCGGCCCCCTATCATTTGAAGTTTTAACTTATGATGACACAGTTGATATAGATTTCAAAGACACAAGCGATACTACACACACACTCAAAACCGCTGCAACAGCTAAGATTATAGACGAAGGGACTGGAAATGAATATATCATCGGAACTGTCACTTACCCCGATCCATAATGACTAATATTTGCCCGGGTATATTTAAAAAAGCCTTTGCTAATATTATCGGCGGAATTTATATGTTTCAGTATCAATCCAATCCTGACTGGCCCTATTTATTATTGGGTAAAAAAATAATAAACAACACGATAACAGAGGATGTTGCCGCCTCCACATATGCACCAGCAAACGGTCATTATCTTGATTTGAACTCAATGGATGGCTATAGATTTGACACTTATCTATCAGAAAGTGGAGACACCCTTTTTACTAGACAAAGCTCTGATGGAGATATGAGAAGG
>JAAGZM010000204.1 GCA_024206355.1 Gammaproteobacteria bacterium
GCAAAACTCGTAAAGCGTCCAGAGCATGTCAATAGCAGTGTTATATTAGATGGCGCTTCAGGAAATGATGATCCACTCGGTTTCTATGACTTTTCTCATAATCCACAGATCTTGAACCCAGAAAGTGGTGCCTTGTATACATCAAATAATCAACCTTCAGATACTGGCATTGGTTTAATCCCTGGTTACTATGTGCCGAGAGACAGAGCTGAGCGAATATCTGGTTATTTGTACAGTGAAGAAAATCAATGGGACGCAGAGAAAATGAAGGCAATGTTAATGGATAATACTTCACCATTAGTTGCTAAATTTCAAGGAGTTATGACTCCTATCTTAAGTAAAGCTTTAATTGTAGAAAGTGATACTAGCCAAACTGCTTTTGCTATTTTTAAAGATTGGCAAGGTAATCATGATCCCGATCAAGTTGCTGCATCCATGTTTTATCAATTTAAAAAAGAATTACTTCAAAGAACATTTAAAGACGAAATGGGCAAACACGATTACGGTGTGTTTGAAGAAGGTTTTTTAAGGCACAAAACACTTTGGAAGATGTTGGGTAATAAAGCCTCACCTTGGTGGGATGATGTTACGACAGAAGCAAAGGTTGAATCACGTGCAGATATTATCATTACAAGCTGGCTAGCAATGATCAGCACACTAGAGGCTAAATTTGGTACAAATATTGATAATTGGCAATGGAAAAAGTCACTAGTTTTAGAACATTCTCATCCTTTAGGCAACGTAAAGCCACTTAATCTATTATTTAATATTGGTCCTTTTGAAGCAGCAGGTGGAAATGAAACTATCAATAACATGATCTTTAGAATTTCAGATGAAGAATTCACAGCAAGCTTTGGACCATCAACTAGACGAATAGTCGACTTTGGTGAAATCGATAAAAGTTGGGGAATTAATCCTACTGGACAGTCAGGTGTGGTGATGGATAAACACTATGGCGATCAGGGAGAAATGTACTCAAAAGGTGAATTTAGACATCAATATACTAAGAAAAGCGATATCATAGCCCATAAAGAAGGCCTCTTAACGTTAAATCCAGAGTAAAAAAATGTTGAATCAATATACATTTAGTGAAGAACTTGCCCATAGTATTACCCATGGATTGGGTATCTTATTTAGCATCACTGCCTTGACGATGTTAGTAGCCTATTCAGCAATTAATGGAGATACATGGCAAGTTGTCAGCAGTAGTATCTATGGCGCTACACTGATCCTTTTGTATTCTGCATCAACGCTTTACCATGGTGTATTCCACTTAAAAACAAAATCGTTTTTAAAGCAGCTTGATCATGCGGCTATCTATTTGCTGATTGCAGGTACATATACCCCATATTTTCTCATTAGTCTTAGAGATAGTTCCGTCTGGTACCTATTTATCTTTCTTTGGATTTTCGCCATTCTGGGCGTACTCTTTGAGTTTATCCATATAAAAGCACTGAAAAAGATTTCTCTAGCCCTTTACCTAGGCATGGGCTGGTTAGCCGTCTTTATTATTAAACCTCTTATGGCACAGGTGGCAATTGAAGGAATGTTCTTGCTTCTGGCTGGAGGTATCGCTTACTCATTGGGTGTGATTTTTTATGTGTGGGATAAACTGCCATACAACCATGCCGTTTGGCATCTGTTTGTGTTGACTGGCAGTGTTTTACATTTCTTATCTATACTTTGTTACGTTATTCCATAATCCTAGAATCCTCAGTTGACCCGGCTCAAAATTATGATTATGTACTTCAA
>JAAGZM010000205.1 GCA_024206355.1 Gammaproteobacteria bacterium
AACATCCCAACGGCGAAAGGCACGACCATTACAAGCCAGTCCACCAGTTTCCGAGAGTTTGCAGAATTGAGGATTGTTGACTTGAGCATGCTTGTGTTTTTATTGCAATTCAATGAAACTACCGACGTGAGGGCTGGATCATCTCAAGATACATACAACTATGAGAATTATTATTTGGTAACAAATGACAGCAGTCAACTAGTAAAAAGCGAACTTGTTACAGAATATCATTATCCTTACACTGGTTCTGGGAGCACTATTTTCAAAATTGACGTATCGGATTGGGATTATACATTATCTGGCGATTGCACCCCACCGTCGCCACCATGTAGCGAATTAGTCAAAATAATTAGATCGTGCGGCGCTTCGTATACTGCACCCGATACACCATAAGGAAATTCAAATGAAACCATTAATGTATTGCGGCTTTGTCGATGATGAGGGCAATGCACAATATATATTAGCGGTTTCATGGTCAGCCGATTATTATGCGACGTTACCAGAATTAGATGGCGATGAATCAATAATACATAATGGCGCAGTACATCCAGCTTCAGGTGGTACAGGCATACCGCCCTTAGAAGAAACAAGTTTCTACACAATGTATCAAAAATAGGATTTAACATGAAAATAGAAACAGTTATTGCGTTGATATTCACCCTTATTTGTGGGTTAACTGCCTATGCTGTGGATTGGCAACGAGAGCAAGACGAAGTGAGCAGCGAACAAGAATTGAGAATAGAAAAGCTTAATGCGTTAATAAAGTTACAAACCAAGCTACATGAGCAGCAAGTCAAATTCAACGAAAAACAATATAACTACCCTCCAGCATTGATAAATCGACCTGCAAATGAAGCGGTATCAGAATAAGGGTTTTGAATGGCCACTATAGTTAAAAGAGCTTTAAGGACGGCAGCTGGCTGGGCTACTATGTCAGCACCAGAAAAGGCAGTGTATGACGATATTTATTTTGAAACATTGACAGCGTGGGAGGCATCAATCCCAGCTGATTTAGTTGCAGTGGATCAACAATGGGTTGCAGAATGTTACAACGATT
>JAAGZM010000206.1 GCA_024206355.1 Gammaproteobacteria bacterium
AGAAAGGTTATATGGAAAGGGATTGATAAGGATGGTCGCCGTATGATTGACCAGGCCTTTCCTGAATGGATGCGTAAAAAGAAAAACGAATCCGACATGTCAATTGAGATGCACAATGGTTCGATTTACCAAGTTGTTGGCAGTGATAATTTTGATAGTCTGGTTGGCTCTAACCCTATCGGTATTATATTCAGTGAGTATTCTATTGCCAACCCGCTAGCATGGGATTATGTATCGCCTATCCTAAATGAAAATGACGGTTGGGCTTTTTTTATTTATACGCCACGGGGTAACAATCACGGTAAAAAGTTATTTGATGCTGCTCATAAGATGGATAGTTGGTTTGCGCAGACATTAACAATAGATGATACTAAAAGACCTGACGGCTCGCCTGTTATACGTCCTGAACATATCGAAGAAGAGCGTGAAATGGGTATGGCAGAAGAGAAGATTCAGCAAGAATATTACTGTTCGTGGGAGGGCGGCATGGAAGGCGCTTACTATACGGCAGAGCTTAGAGACTTGCAAAAGTCTGATAGGTTTGGACAGTATCCGCATGACCCACTTAAGCGAGTTCAGACGTTTTGGGATATTGGGATTAATGACCAAACGTCTATTGTGTTCACACAGCGCGGCGATGATGGTAACCCGATTATTATTGATTTTCTTGTTGGGCGTAACATATCAATATCAGAGTGGATAAAAACACTAAGACAGCTACCATATGATTATGACGAACATTGGTGGCCGCATGATGGCGCTAACCGTGAACAGTTTAGCGGCAAAAGTAAAGCAGACCAAGCAGCAGAGCTTGGCTTTTACGTCGAGATATGCCCTAACTTATCACGTGAGGATGGAATTAACGCATCCCGTGGTATGATACGAGTAGCCAAGTTTGATAAAACTAAAACAAGTAAACTTATAGATGGATTGCAAGGCTATCGTAAAGAGTATGACGAGAAGCTACAGCGCTTTAAAGATAACCCTTTACATGACTGGGCTAGTGATATTGCTGACAGCTTTAGATACATGAGTATTGCTTGGCGTAAAAACTTAACCACTGCTATCGGTAATAGGGCAGTTAACAACATTAAAGTTAAAAGGGCGTACGGATGAAAAACGAGCAGATAATTAGAAGACTTGAGCATTTAACCGCCGAGCGAAAAACTATTGATTCAGCATGGCAGACTATAGAAAAGTTTGTTGCACCATATCGCGGTCAATTCTTTGAAAACCAAACAAGTGAGCATGAACAGAATTGGCGTAAAAGAGAAATATATGACAGCACAGCTATTAACGCGTCTCAAACGCTAGCGGCCAGTATTCATGGCTCTATAACCTCACCTGCTTTTAGGTGGTTTGACTTGCAATTCAGAGTTGACCAGCTAAACCAAACACAGGAGGCAAAAGAATGGCTAGACGATACCGCAGACAGAATTTACAACGCCTTGCAAGAGTCAAATTTCAACTTAGAAGTAGGCGAATGCTATACAGATTTAGTTAACTATGGCACATCGGTAGTATTAGAAGAGTTTACAGGCGATGAGCTAACAGGTGAAAACATAGAGCTAACATTCTCAGCCGTACCAATTAAAGAGGCTTATTTTGAAGAAGACCACAAGGGCGGCATATCTACCTTTTACCGCCGTTTAATGTGGACGCCATCACAAATTATCAGTAAGTTTGGTGAGGATAAGGTCCCCGAAAAGATTAATGCTTTAGAGGCTAGCGGTAAAACTGATAGGCTTGAGGTTGTCTATTGTATATGGAAACGTAAAGGCATTGACGAAGTTGACGGAATAGTAGCACCTGAAAAACGTCCTTATGCTTACAGATACATATTAAAAGAAGGTTGTTGTGAGTTAGGTGAAGAAGGTGGTTATTATGAAATGCCAGCTTACGCGCCAAGATGGAGAAAGACCAGCGAATCTAAGTGGGGTAATAGTCCTGCAATGAATGCGCTTAATGATATATTAACGCTTAACCAGTTAGTCGAGTTAATATTGCGTAGTGCTGAAAAGGCTATTGACCCATCATGGGTTACAACCATGAATAATATTATGAGTGACTTGGATTTAAGGGCGGCAGGGTTAAATATTGTACGCGACCCAAGTAAGCTACTACCGTTAGAGTCGGCAGGTAGGTTTGACGTTGGTCAACTAATAAAAAGTGATTTAGTTCAGTCTATCCAAAAAGCTTTTTATATGGATCAGTTGCAACTTAAAGACTCGCCAGCAATGACAGCTACAGAAACAATGGCGCGTATGGAGTTAATGCAAAGAACATTAGGGCCAACGTTAGGTCGCTTACAATCTGACTTACTTGACCCGTTAATCAGTAGAACATTAAACATATTGTTTAGAAGTGGTCAGCTAAAAGAATTGCCGGAAAGCCTAAAACAAATGGGTGGCGATATCGATGTGTCATACGTTGGCTCATTATCGCGTAGTCAGAAGATGGACGGCATAGCTAATGTTGAAAGATACTTAGCCTTATTGGGTGGCATTGCTCAGTTTAAGCCAGAAGTGTTAGACCTATTCAACCAAGATAAAGCAGCGCGTGATTTAGGTAACGATTTGAATGTCCCGGCAGCATACTTAAACAGTGATGAAGACGTACAAGCATTACGTCAGCAACGTGCAGCACAACAGCAAGCACAGTTTGAAGCTGAAAACATGAAGATGGGTGGCGAAGCTATGCAGGCAGTTGGTAAAGGTCAAAAAGAATTAGAGGGCGGCAATGAATAGCTTTGACGACTTAAAGAGTTTATATCGTGCGGTATTTAACACACCGAACGGTGAAAAGGTTTTACAAGATTTACAGGCACAACTTAATCCTGATGAAATCATTGTGAAAGGCGATGCTAACGAAACGTATATCAATTTAGGTAAGCGTGAAGCATTTAGTTATATTAGTCAATTGTTGAGGGTTGATGATGAGTGAAGAAAACGTAACAAACGAAGCAGCAGCAGTACAAGCGGATATTAATACTAACGATGATTGGCGCTCAAGTTTGCCAGAAGATATCAGAGGCGCTAAAGCTTTTGATTCTGTCAAAGATGTTGGTTCACTGGCCAAGCAGTTCCTTGATGCGCAATCACATATCGGCAACAGTATTCGTATACCAGGTGAAGATGCAGGGCAAGAAGCTATCGAGGCTTTTAACCAAAAGATTATGAATAAAACTAATCTAATGCATAAACCTGAAACACCAGAAGATTACGCCAACGTGTTTAAAGCCATGGGTAAGCCTGACGATGCTAACGGGTATGCAATACCAGAAGATGTAACAGGTAGCTATGACCACTTAAAAGAGCTTGCTTTGAATGCTGATATGACTAACAAGCAATTTGAGTCACTGGTTAAATCAGTTGCTCAGTTGGATGCCGCAGCGGTAGAAACGCAGCAGGCACAACAACAAGAAAGCATGAACACGCTTAAAAAAGAATGGGGCGCAGCCTTTGACCAAAACAACAACCAAGCAGTAGCAGCGCTTGAAGCAACTGGCGCACCTGAAAGTGTTATAGAATTAGCGAAAGCCGGCAATGTGGACGGGCAGACGCTTAAATGGTTCCACGCTTTATCACAAAAGATTGGCGGCGGTGAAGGTTCGAATGCTGTAGCTGACAACGGCGGCAATCAAGTTATGACGCCAGCAGAAGCGAGCGCACAGTTAGCCGAAATAATGGAGAATACAAAGGGGCCGTACTGGAATACAGCACACCCAAGACATAAAGAAATACAAGATAAAGCTATGCGATTGCGTAAACTTAGAGCAGGTAAAGCAGCATGAAGGTAGCTAGAAAGGTTAGAGACTTTGCTCAGGCTGTCGATATTCATTCTATGAGTTATGTTGACTTGAATAACTGTATGGGCGAGCTTAGAATTGTTTTGGCTAGACTTTCTATTGAAAAGGAAAAGCGCTTAAATGAGCGAGCCAAGGAAGACGCACAAGTTATCCATGAT
>JAAGZM010000207.1 GCA_024206355.1 Gammaproteobacteria bacterium
TAACGAGCTTGTAGAATAACTCGTTTATTTTAATAAATTATAATGAGAATACCTTACCGTCATTGATTTCGTTTAACAATCAAAAACGTTTACGTTTTTGGCGATTTTTATTTTTTCATTGATAGAGCTTAAATTGTGGCGTGTTTTTTACTTAGTAGCTTCATTTATTGCGGTTTTTGAGGGGGCGAGCTTTGGTGGTTACCCTTAATTCAGGCTATGCCTTAACTTTTCAATGTTATGCACTAAACAATACATTTGCCATTGTGCATTGACCTTCTCTTGCCCACGTAAGGTAAATTTATTCATGCCTTTATTCACCGTAATATTTCCAAATACCGGCTCAATTGCACCCAATCGTTTACTGTATTGCCGTCGTCCTAGCGGGCTATCTATTTTGACTTTCATTTTATCACTGTAACTGATTACCTTTTGTGAGTGGGGAAACTGCACTTGTCTGCCCGTCGCCTTTGGCGGCTTTCTCATGCATTGCTGTTGTAATGGGCATACGCGACAGTCCTTTAAATAGCCTGTAAATCGACTGTAGTTTTTTCCCTTTATCTCAATGTTCGGGCTTTGTAACCACATCGCTTTGCCCGCAGGACAAATGCAGGTCTTGTTTGTTGAGTCAAAATAAAAGTCCTCTTGATTAAATTGTCTCGGCTTTCCCTTACTGCGTTTCAATCGCCGTTTTTCTTGTTCACTATGATAAGTCTTACTGTTTTGAAAAAGTGGGTTGCGACTTCTAAATTGCGTATCGGCAACATAACTGTCTAAGCCTGTGGTTGATAGGTATTTCAAATTCTCTTCACTGTGAAAGCCGCTGTCGGCGGTGAACTTCGCCTGACTTAACGCCTCTGGCGTGCCAAGCTGCTTTAATTGATTCGTTAATTGTTCAATAGCAGGCTTTAATGTTTGTTGCTCTCCTACGCTTCCCCACGTTTGCGCTTGCAGAATAATCTGGTGCTTATCATCGTTAATCGCAATGCCATTGTAGCCTTGGATAGTGCCTTTGCTTGTTATCATTTTTGCACTGTCTGGGTCGGTGATATTACTTTTAACAGGCTTACCTCTACTGCCGATTTTATCTTGGTTATTGGCAAGGAAAGTTGCTATTTTTGTGGCGCTATTGTCGAGTTTAGTTTTTTGTTTGAGGTCGTGTTCAACCGCTGCTTCATTCAGGCTATCTTGGGCTTGGTGACGTGCAATAATTCGTTGGCTGGCTCTGCGTAACTTGGCTTCTTTACGCGTTAACTCTTCTATTGTGCCACTCCATGCTTTACTCGCATTTGACTTTATTTTACAACCATCAATGGCAAACATGTGCCGACCAATTAACCCTTCTTTGTCACAAATCATCAAGACTTGTGTAAATAATGGCGTTATCTGGTCTTTCATTCTCGTCACGAATGAAGCAATGGAAGTATAATGAGGTTGTACATCTCCTGATAAACTCATGAAGGTGATATTAGTGGCACAAGCGTTCGCAATGCGACGACTTGTAATCATGCCCCGCGAATACGCAAACAATATGATTTTAAGCATCACCGACGGTGAATAGGCGGCTGCGCCGCCTTTATCATTACAAAACCACTCGTCAAAACCCGTCAAATCAAGGTGATTATCGACAATATGTGCAAGTGCATATTCAAAAGTACCAGGGACGATTTGCTGAGAAAAATCAATGGGAATAAATTTGCTTTGGCAGGATAAATCAGGCTTGTAGTTCGCCATAACTGTTTACTGTGGGGGAATAATAACTATTAGATCACAGACAAACGCACTAAACAAGATTAAAAAACAAACAACATCAAAAATAACAAAAGGAACATGAAAATGTTCATTTTTGGAGAAATTCTACAGCCTCAACGCCCTGTTAATGGGCAAAATTTAGTTGGCTAAAATGTTGAGGAACGAAAACAGCCAACTGTATTTTGTCCTTTTTAAACAGCTTGTTATGTATTTTTTACCATGTTTTGTAACTTAGAACGTAGTTCAGGCTCAACAGACCTAATTAAATAAGGTTTATAGTCATTTCTCAGTTTGTCAGAAAAATCAATTAAGAACTGTCTATCCGATTCAGCATTTATTTTTTCTTCATCAGTAAGTTTTATAATCATTGATGTATCAACGAAACTAACTGGGCTATAACTAAAACTCACGAACCAATAAAGTTCATCAACCTCATATACGATAAATTTCCACGGCTCTACATCTAATTTTTCAACTTTGTTCATACCACCCGACTCAGATGAAATACATAACGCCCCGCTAACGGGCGCAAAATTGTTGGCTAAAATTAGCGAAGAATGAGCGCAAGCCAACTGTTTTGCGTCCATTTTAAGCGACTTGTTATACGTTTTTGCACACACTTTCTTCGTGACTACCACTTAGATTCAGTTTGATATCCTTAAGCGCGGGTTTAGCATTTGAGAGAGCTAAATAGGCATTAGCCAGAGTTTCTGGTTCTGCACAATAATCTACATCTAAAATCACTACTGAAAAATTTAATGACTTCAATTGAGTCTCTAGCTCAGCAAATGTTAGCTCAGTTTTGGACTTGCTAGTTAAATAATTTGATTCTTTTACATAAATTGTGATTAATTCATTTGCAATTGCAGTAAAGGGCATTAATAAAAATAGTGTTAATGCAACAACTCTTCGCATAAATCCTCTATGACGTATAACGCCGCGCTAAGCGGCAAAACATTGTTGGCTAAAATGAGTGAGGAACGAACAAAAGCCAACTGTTTTTTGTCCGTTCTTAAGTGCCTTGTTAAGCAAAGCTTGTACCAAAAATCATTGTTATGTGTGCAATCATATGTGCTGCAATGGCACATTCTAAACCACGTTTCCAATACAAGTAACCAGCGATAAAACCAAAAGCAGCATTACCAACAATGATATAAGCCACTAAAGGTGCTGTAACCTCTGGAGATAAAGTAAAAGCCGCAGGTAAATGACCTAAACCGAAAATTAAAGCAGATAGAATAATTGCGATGACATAATTGTAGCTGCGAATTTCAGAGCCAACTTTTTGAGTTATACGGTACGTGCCCCAAACAAAAAACGACATTAAGCCCCAACGCATAAGTAACTCTTCTGTAATTCCGCCGTATAAAATCTTCGTATACCAAGGCGGCATTAATTTTTCACCAGCACTAAGGAACTCAGGTGGTAGATAACTAGATAATATACCCGAAAACAGAAGTATAAAGGTTCCACCCGCAACACCACCAACTACAGAAGGTAATAATTGTGGTTTTAGTTGGTTAAATGCACTTTCGGAGCGAGCTATCGCGAAGACTACAGGTGCTGACAAACCAACCTTTTTAGAAAAAACAGAGCCTAGCAAAATCA
>JAAGZM010000208.1 GCA_024206355.1 Gammaproteobacteria bacterium
GACTTCTTGTTGTCAGATTAACTGTGGTGGACAAGGTGATATTGCTATTAACGTACAATATACCAAACCTCCGAAAATTGATCATGACCTAGTAGCGAATGTATGTGAGCGACCTTCTGTTGTAGCTCGTTGTCCAGTAGCTGCTATTCGTCCTGCACTGGTTGCTGGTAAGCCTTCACTAGAAATTGATGAAAACAAATGTATTTGTTGTGGAGCTTGTTATCCTCCTTGTCCTCCAATGCAAATTAATAGCGCTGAATCAACTAAAATTGCAGTCTGGGTTGGTGGAAAGCACTCTAATGCGAGAAGCAAACCAACATTCCATAAGCTTGTAGTTGCTGGTCTACCTAATAATGCGCCTCGTTGGCCAGAAGTTACTGAAGTTGTGAAGAAAATTCTTTATGCCTATAAAGATAATGCTAAAGCATGGGAACGCATGGGCGAATGGATCGAGCGTATCGGCTGGCCTAAGTTTTTCGAACTCACAGGATTAGCTTTCACCAAGCATCATATTGATGACTGGAAAGGTGCTAGAAAGAGTTTGAATGCTTCAACGCATATTCGTTTCTAAATTCTGTTTAGCACTTATTAAAACCAAGAAAAAACGATTCAGTCACTCTAAGCGTCTGAATCACAACCATAAAACAAAGATAGTAACAAGGGGTCGTAGATGAAGTTTGGTATTCTAGTCAACGAAGGTCCGTTCACACATCAGGCATCAGACAGCGCTTATCAGTTTGCAGTTGCTGCTATAACAAAAGGACACGAAGTTTCTCGTGTGTTTTTCTATAACGATGGTGTTAATAATGCTAATAAATTATCTGAGCCACAATCAGATGATCGTAATATTGTTAAATTATGGTCAACACTAGCTAAAGAACATGAAGTCGATTTAGTTGTATGTATTGCTGCGGCATTGAGACGTGGCATAAAAGAAGAAGTGCTAGCCGATGGCTTTCGCATTTCGGGACTGGGTCAGCTTGTTGAAGCTGGTATTATTAACGACCGACTTATTGTATTCGGTGACTAAGGGAAATAATTATGTACGAAGAAGATGAAGATGATGGCCCTGAAATAGTTAAACGGTTCTTATATGTTAATCGAAAAGCCTCTTATGGCACCATTTACGCATTAGAAACTCTTGAAACAATATTGGTTGCAGCTGCTTTTGAGCAAGACGTAAGTGTTGTTTTCATGGATGACGGCGTATTACAGCTTAAAAAAGAGCAAGATACAGCTGCTATCGGTATGAAAAACTTTTCAAATACGTTCAGAGCACTTGATGGCTATGATGTTGAAAAGCTTTATGTTGAGAAAGAATCTATGGATGCACGTGGCTTAACGGAAGATGACTTAAACGTTGACGTTGAAGTGTTGTCATCTGTTGAATTACAAGACTTAATGGATGCACAAGACGTCGTGCTAAGCTCTTAAGGAGAGGAATTTTATGTTACATACAGTTAATAAATCACCATTTGAGCGAAATAACTTAAAAAGCTGCCTCCGAGTAGCTAAATCTGGTAGCGCTATCTTATTGATTGAAGATGGTGTCATTGCAGCATTAAAAGATAGTGAAAGTGCTAGTGAAATCACTAGTCGAATGGATGATTTTAGTTTTTATGTACTTGGGCCTGATGTAGATGCTAGAGGACTTGGAAATAAGCCTCTTATTGATGGCATGACGGTTGTCGACTACGGCGGCTTTGTTGATTTAGCAACGGAGCACAATACCGTGCAATCTTGGCTATAAAGAAACGGATTTAAAAATATTAATTTAACACCTAAAGAAAGGAACTATACATTATGAGTTACGAATTAGACGGCAAAACATATGAATCAGACGAAGAAGGTTACTTGATTGATCTTGCTTCTTGGAATAAAGAGCTAGCAGTATTGATTGCTGCAGACGAAGAAATTGAAATGTCTGACGATCACTGGGAAGTTGTGAACTTTTTACGTCAATATTATGAAGATTTCCAAATTGCACCAGCAGTTCGTGTTTTAACAAAAGCTGTAAAGAAGAAGATGGGCGCAGAAAAAGGTAACAGCAAATACTTGTATGAGCTATTTCCTTATGGTCCTGGTAAGCAAGCTTGTAAAATTGCTGGTCTTCCTAAGCCTACTGGCTGTATCTAAAGTAATAATGAATGGATATATCAATGCTGAGCATGGTTTTTATAACGCTATTTTACACTGCAACTGTCATCCTAGTTGCGGGCTTGGTATTTCGAATTTGGACTTATAGTAAGATTCCAGCTCCCTTAAAAGTACCTGTAATGCCGGCTCCTGTAACACAAAGTGGTGTTTACGGGCGTATGGCAAAAGAAGTTATTCTCTTTGCAAGCCTATTCAAATCAAATAAATGGATTTGGCTTTTTGGTTGGATATTTCATGTTGCAATGGCATTAGCATTCATGCGACACCTCCGCTACTTTACAGAACCTGTTTGGTGGTGGGTTGCTCTAATACAACCTTTCGGTATCTATGCTGGTTTTGCGATGCTATTTGGATTGTTGGCACTTTGGGTTAGACGTCTAGTACATGAGCGTACTCGATACATCTCTAACCTGTCGGATCATCTAATGTTAATGCTTCTGATAGCAATTACATTATCTGGTTTGGCAATGAAGTATGTTACCCATACGGATATTATTGCTCTGAAAGAATTTTTGTTAGGTCTAATGATCTTCGACTGGAAGACGCTGCCA
>JAAGZM010000209.1 GCA_024206355.1 Gammaproteobacteria bacterium
AATTCACTGCAAGTCAATTCATTAGACAATTCATTAGACAATATAAATCAAGATATATCTGATACAGGATTTGGTTGGCAACTCGGTGATGATTTATTATTGGATGATCGAGAAGAATCAACAATAATGCGAAATGTACTCAATAAATATGTTATGCAACAAAGTAGACGGTTACGAAGAAATGAAATTCACTATCTTGACCACCCTCTTTTTGGTTTATTGATTCAAATTAGACCCTATGAAAAAAAGTTACCTACTGACAATGATGAAATTGATAGCTCAACTGGCAATTAACTAATATGTATCAAAGTTTACCTTTTCAAATCACCGTTATTGATACTGGTCTTATGGGTTCAGAAGTCGCAGCCTGTTATCTTCTTGAAAGCGATGGTGAATCCGCTATTATTGAAACAGGAAATTACGCCACTGCTGAACGAGTATTAAACTTATTAGAGCAACGCCAATTATCCAAAGAAAAAGTACGTTTTATCATCCCAACCCATGTTCACCTTGATCACTCTGGCGGTGCCAGTAGTTTGATCGATGCGTTACCTAATGCCCAATTGGTTATTCACCCTCGTGGGGCTAGACATATGATAGATCCAACAAAGTTGATTGCTGGGGCTACTGCTGTATATGGTGAAGCAAAATTTCATGAACTTTATGGAAATATATCTCCAATTGACGAAGATAGACTCATTATTGCCGAAGATTGTGATACTTTAACGTTTGGAAATAGAAGGTTATTATTCAGAAATACACCTGGCCATGCCAGTCATCACTTTTGCATATGGGATGAGTTAAGCAGCGGTTGGTTTAGCGGAGATACATTTGGTATCAGTTACCGACAATTTTTGAATGAAAATGGATCTTACCTATTTCCAACAACTACGCCGGTTCAATTTGATCCTGAGGCTCTCATTACATCTATCAAACTGATGATGAATTATCAGCCAAAAAAGATGTACCTCACTCACTTTGGGGCTATTGATATTAAACCGTCAACTGCTACTAAACTCTGCATACAAATCGATGACTATGTAGCAATGATTGATTCGCAAGAAGAATCAAATATAACTCACAAAAGCATTCATTCATTACTGAGTGACTATACTTACCAAAAAATGTTAGAGCATGGTTTGGCAATGAGTGTTGAGAAGTTCGAAAAACTAATGGCTATGGATCTTAACCTTAATACTCAAGGCTTAATCGTATGGCATGAAAGACGAAAAGCTGGGCGCTAAATACCCAGCAGTAATCTATTTGAGTTGTACTTTAACCTAGAATTCTCAATTGGACGCGTTTGAGTGTGTGTTTTTTAGGCTTAGTCTCTAAGTTCTCTTCTTAGAATTTTACCTACGCTTGACTTGGGTACTTCATCAATAAAGACTACCTGCTTTGGAACTTTGTATCCAGCTAGGCCATCACGACAAAATAGCGTTACGTCCTCAGCAGTAATAGTCGCATCAGTTTTTACTGCAAAGACTTTAACTGCTTCTCCAGATGATTCATCGTCAACACCAATACAAGCACATTCAAGAATGCCAGGCATTTTAGCAACTTCAGCTTCAATTTCATTGGGATAAACATTAAATCCTGAAACAAGGATCATATCTTTTTTACGGTCAACTATATGGAAGAAACCAAAATCATCTAGTTCAGCTATGTCTCCAGTTCTAAAATATCCATCATCAGTCATCGATCCAGCAGTTGCTTCAGAATTTTCCCAATAACCAGACATAACCTGAGGACCTTTAGCACATAGCTCTCCTGACTCTCCTTCTTTAACCACATTTCCATTATCATCACGAAGTGAAATATCTGTCGAAGAAACTGGCACACCTATACCTGGAATGTAATCATCCCCTACCCCAAAATTGAGTGTGAGGATAGGTGAAGTTTCTGACAATCCATAACCTTCGTCAATTCTTCTACCAGTGACAGTTTTCCACTTGTCGGAAACAGCTTGCTGTACTGGCGCCCCTCCTCCGACTGACATCTTGAGTGTAGAAAAATCAATTTCATCGAATCCTGGGGTGTGTAACAAGCCGTTATACAGGGTATTTACACCGGTGAAAGCTGTAGGCTTTGTCTGAGCCCAAGTTGCTACAAATGATGGCATATCACGTGGGTTAGTAATTAGAATATTCGTTGCGCCAATTGAAAAGAAAGCTAAGCCATTAACCGCTAATGCAAAAATGTGATACATAGGAATAGCTGTCATCACTATTTCTTCGCCAGAAACCAGATTATTTTTTGTAAACTCATGGAACTGTAAAATATTTGCTACCAAATTACCATGACTCAACATGGCTCCCTTTGAAAGACCGGTTGTTCCTCCCGTATATTGCAAGAAGAGTAAATCAGAAAGACTGATTTTAGGAGCATTAAATTCAAGCTTTTCACCTTTAGCTAAGCCTTCAGTGAAAGACAACGTTGACGTTAAATGAGGATCAATTCCACTGTCTGGTAATCCTTTGTTAACCAGATCATCTAACTTTGCAACGACAATATTTTTAACTGAAGTATTTTCTACTATTTCTGCTAACACAGGCGTTGAACCAGCAAAAATAACAATAGTATCAACTTGAGCATCATTGAGCTGATGCTGTAATTCCCGAGGAGTATAAAGTGGATTTACATTAACCTGTACTGCGCCGGCTCGTATAATTCCCCACATTGCAACGATGAATGGAAAACTATTTGGGCACATTAAAGCTATCCTATCACCTTTTTTAACAGACAATTCATTTTGTAAGTAAGCAGCAAAATCTGCCGATAACTTATCAACTTCGTTAAATGAAAGTTCTGCTCCAAAACTTACGCATGCCGCTTTATCTTGGTAAGTATTGACAGTACGTTGAAATAAATCGGCTAGAGAATCATATTGACTTGGATCGATTTCGTACGCTGCATCTGCTGGGTAGTTTTTATGCCATGGCTTCATTGAAGGTTTTCCCTGTAAAATTGAATTGCTTATCGCTAACAATATTAATTCATGATACTGAAGATACTATAACCTATTGAATAAATCTAATGAAAGAAAAGTGCTAGTACTATAGTAGTAGCATTTTATAACTCTAAAGCTGTTGACTATGCTCAATTCGATTATTGTAAGATATTAAATGACTCACTGTAATCGTGAATCAAGCATTTTTTTGATAAAAACACCCAATATTATCCCAATGAGATAGAACCAGAACAATAAGAAAAACGTCATCTGTCTAGCCCCATATTCTATGTTGTGTATTTTTTTGTCAGAGCTTGCAATACCGTTGTAGGCAGAACGAGTCAATTTATCGATTTCAAGATGTAAGGTTTCATCTAAATCATGTAGCTGTAGTAAATGTTTAGCGACTGTTTCCACTTTACCCTCAGCCATAGCATTGAAAACCTGCAAAGCTATTGCCTTATGTGCTGTATAGGTGACAGATATCATATCAAAACTCGCCTGTAATTCAGTCTGATGATTTTCCTGAAGCCTCTTCCAACGCCTTTTAGTAGAAGGCATCTCTAGCTTTGCATAATTTTTCATTAAATTTACTATTGTCTCATGGTTTTCAGTAATTTTAAGGGACAATTCATGATAACGATTGATTGCAAGTATATTATGTTCAGCACTTTTACCATCAGTGTTAACAATTTCATTTCGCAAGATAGCCTGTTGATATATTTGTAAATCAAGATTATGCAAAGCAGTGATTGCTGGAACTTCTATACTTGAAACTTTTGTTACTTCAATACCAAGAATACGAAATTGACGGGTATTGATTAGCACGGTAATAAGGATAAACAATAATAAAAT
>JAAGZM010000210.1 GCA_024206355.1 Gammaproteobacteria bacterium
AACGACATTTTGAAAGTATTGCACCAGAGTCTGTAACAATCAAAATAACACCTCATCATGGTGGAGAACCTGTTGTTACCCCAACTGATGGAATAGAGTATAAAGCAGCCGCTAAGGCTTATGAACAAACGTTTGGTAAAATACCTATCCCACAACGTATGGGAGGGAGCATACCCATCGTTGCTCTATTTGAAGAAGTATTAGGTGCAAAGACCGTGCTGATGGGTTTTGGTCTAGATTCAGATGCTATTCACTCTCCCAATGAGCATTACGGACTATTTAACTTTTACAAGGGCATCGAGACGATCCCTTACTTTTTCCGATACTATGCGGAGATGAAGCGCGGGTAGTTTAACCTAGAATCCTCAGTTGACAACCATAAAAAATTCATCTTCATTTTCATGCTGATGCCATACAAATTCACCTTTTAATTTGGCTAACTTCACAAGTTGTCCATTTAATTCACCAGCAATTTTAGGTTGCCAATATCCTTTAAATAGTGAGAATTTTTCTGTTAAATTAACTTTATCCATCTTTTATCATCTAGCTTCAAACTTGTTAGCTACATATTGAGTAAATCTATCATAATCAATATTTCCACCCGTCAAAATGACAGCTACTTTCTTGCCAAACATCTGTTGTTTTTCATGATTTAATCCTGCTAATGTAATAGCTCCAGCACCTTCTGCAAGATTATGGGTAAACTTAAAATACTGGTACATAGCCTCAATAATTTCATCATCAGTGACCATGACGATACGATCAGCTCCATTATTAATAATTTCAAATGCATCTTTAGTTGGAGAACTTGTCGCAACACCATCGGCTATCGTATTAGCATCATCTGTAGGAATGATTTTGCCTGCCTTAAATGATTGATAAAAAGTAGGTGCGCCTGCAGATACTACCCCTACTATCTTAGTTGTAAGACCGAGCAAATCTCTGGTTTGAATTAAGCCACAGATCCCTGAACCCATACCAACTGGAACATACACTGTATCTAAATCATGAACTGATGTAAGGAGTTCTAAAGCATAGGTTGCCACACCAATGACCAAGTCTCGACAAAATGGAGGTATTGGCATATAACCATATTCATGTTGTAAAACGAGACTATGTTTTCTAGCTGCCTCAAAGTCTTTTCCGTGAATGACTAATTTAGCACCAAAGGCCTCAATAGCTCGATTCTGATCGGCACTATTACATTCAGGAACAACAATAACGACCGGCATGCCCGCTCTATAGCCTGAGTACGATAAGCTTTGACCGTGATTGCCTCTGGTTGCTGAAATAAGACCTTTAGGTTTATTCGCAGACTCAGAGAGCTTGTTTAATAAATAAATACCACCACGCACCTTAAAGGCCGTTGTTGGGGTGTGGTTTTCGTGTTTTACCCAAAGATCCGTACCAGTGCTATTACACAGTTGTGGCCATCGGTATGCTGGGGTTGCTGGCATGATCGAATGAACAATATCCGCAGCATCTTCTAATTCATTCAAAGAGAACACAGATTAAATCGCTCCTTTATCTATGTTACTTGCTGCATTTAGATTATTTTTCCGTAATTTGGCAACTTCTTCAGAACGACGCACGTCATTAGCAACATGTACAAGTGCTCTAGCAGATGAGCGGATGATATCCGTTGCTAATCCCATGCCATGGAAAGTTCTATTGTTGTATTGAACCATAATGCTTACCTGCCCTAATGCATCCATACCTTCTGATGTTGATGTTACTTTATAATCATTA
>JAAGZM010000211.1 GCA_024206355.1 Gammaproteobacteria bacterium
ACTAGAATTCCACTGGGGGTGAGTAAATCAGTCAGTATTCTGAATGAACGTTCTCTGTCTTTTTCTAATATATGCATCCAAACTGCACTAACTATAATTAGGTTAAATCGATAATCTAAATTCCTTACTTGTTTTAATTCAGGGAGTTTGTCATCAATCCATGTAACAGAACCTTTGCATGGCTGTTTATCTTTTGCTAATTCTCTTAGATTATTACAGGGTTCTACAGCTATTACATCCCAAGCCTTTTCAGCTAACCAACGTGCATCTCTTCCACTTCCAGCACCTACATCTAGTGCTAATCCAGTTCTACCTTCAATTTGCTTTTCCCATGATTGATGAACAACCTCAGGATCGAGACTATCGTAGCTTTCACTTAACTTCCCTGCATTGTCACTATAGTAATCCATTTCATATTAACTCTTGTTTAGTTGCTCAACCATAGTATCCAAACAATATAATCTAAACAACTAATACCTACCACTAAGCCAACATCTCGCAAACAGCCATATCATAATCCATAGTCTCTCCTCGCCACTTTGTCACAGCAGTATTCTTGCCAACATTTGGGTATTGCTCTTTCAAAGAAACTACCGATGTATTTTCAGCAAACTGTGGGTAAATACTCTGCTCTATGCGTTTACCTTTGGCTGTTATAAAAAGCAGCTTTGAGTGTTTTGTCGCTATTGAAAACTCGCCTTTATGTAGATTTCGATGATGCTTTCTACACAGAGTTACCAGATTATCCAAATTTGTCTCTCCTCCATCGGCCCAATGCTTAATATGATGTGCATCTAGAAAGTTGGTTGAGCAGCATCCTGGGTATTGGCAGCTTGTATCCCTCAAATTTAGTGCTCGTTGTATTGATGGTGGGATTGTTCTTGAACGCCGTCCTATATTCAGGACTTTACCGTTTTCATTTTCTAGCACTGTCACTAGGCTGGCGTCACAAGATAAGCGTTTTGCTGTTTCCGGTGCTATCCAGTGTTTATTATCGAGATTACTGTGCTTATGATGATGATCATGGTCACAGCCACGGTGATGATCATGACTGTTTCTCTCGTGGGTGTGCTCTTTCAGTGTATTAATATCAACATGTAGCATCACTTGGCAACGTTCATTACCTGCTAGGTGCTTTATTCCTTCACCATTGGTTGCTGTAGCCAGATAATGCTCTGCCATTGTTGCTAAGGCATCGACTCTTCTTTGCTCAAAAGGAACAGTATCAGACGTTTCCGCGGAAACGTCTTCTTCTATATTTTCTGGCTGCTGTTCCAATAATATGGCATCTATTGCTTTAACC
>JAAGZM010000212.1 GCA_024206355.1 Gammaproteobacteria bacterium
TCAACAATCTATTCCTTTTTATTAGCTAGTTTTAGGCAAGCAATATACACTTTTTCGACATCGGTAAATCGAATGGTATATATTAAATCTAATTACTAATGCCACTGAGAATTTTAATGAAAACATTTAACGAGCTTATTGCTGATGCAGTTCCTTTTATCAAAGAAGTTTTTCCTTGGGATCTTGATGAAAAAATTAACTCAGACAATAAGCCTCTCATTGTAGATATTCGTGAAGCTGGTGAATATGAGGCTATGCATATTGCAGATTCAATATTTATTCCAAGAGGATTGTTAGAGCAAGCCTGCGAATGGGATTACGATAACACTATCCCAGAGCTTGTAAAGGCACGTGAAAGAGAAGTTGTAGTCGTCTGTCGTTCTGGTAGTCGGAGTGTCATGGCGGCTCTAACCATGCATCTGATGGGGTATCAAAATGTGGCCTCTCTAAAGACTGGTGTAAGAGGCTGGAATGATTACGATCAGCCAATGATCAATAGTCTAGGCAATGAAGTCGATCCTGATGAAGCAGATGAATTTCTCTCGAACAAAATCAGAGAAGATCAGATGAAACCAAAAGAATAAAACTTAACTACAGCTATCAATTGTATTTGATATATCTGCGATAGATGGATGTATGAGTTCTTGTGGAGCATTTTGTTCTTTATGCCAGATTAAAATTTCGAAAGGATGTTCATTACCTTTTTGTACATGAAAATCAAAACCACTTGTAGCAAGTGGCTTATACAAAAGAAGTGGCTCTCTTCTATGTGTTACTATTAAATATTGTTCATTAGTCAATACTTCCAATGCCTGCATAATTCTTTCAAAAGGTTCAGGTACGGGTAGTTCACTAACATCAAGATAAACTTTTTCCATCAAATGACAACCAAATTAGAGAATAGACTTCATAGAAGCTATGACTTGATTCGAATCAACATGTTGATCAGCCATCGGATAAAGCATCTGCTCTTCTTTCATGTTATGTTGTTGAATCATAATCATGAGTGTATCTGCGACTCCTTGGCATTGATCTGCGTCCTTATCTTCAATAGCAGTTTCAATTTCAGTAATCAAACCACGCATTTGCTCATGCTCAGCTCTCATTACTGCTGTCGGGCCTTGTGTCATACCAGTTGCAGATTCAAACTCAGGGAAAAGTACAGTTTCTTCCATTTTAAAATGATGGGCTAGTTGTTTAGAAAAAAGCTTCCAACTAACGGTTAATTCTGACCAATTTTCAGCTGCAATAGCATTCTCAAATTCAACAAAAGTATTATCACAAGATTTGTGATCTGTAGTCATAAAAGTGCTTATATCTGTCATCTATCTATATTCCATTCGATTTGTAGTACTACAAGCATAACAAAATACAGGACTAACAACCTAGCAAATTAGTCAGCTATTATTAGATTTAGATCAATGAAATGTAGGTTAACCCTAGGTTAATGTATTGGATAGAATTAATGATTGGCAAAGTTTCATCATATATAACCTATATGACTATATCTTTCATTAAAATCATGGAGTGATTTTAACCTACCTAAATCTCCACAATCGGAATAATATTCTTATTGATCGAAGCGCCAGCTAGACGTTTTAAGTTGAAGATAAACAATGCCATCACAACTGAAGTCGATAAGATAGTAATACCTGAATACGTTGGGTGAACTGAAAAAGTTCCTAATTGATAAATCGTTGATGCTGTAAAATAAGCTAATGCCGTTGACCAACCAAAAACCAAACATGCCCACTGCCAACCAGCCTCACGGACAATTGCACCGACTACTGCCACGCAAGGGGCGTAGAGTAAGATGAAGATTAGATAGGTAAATGCTGCCAATGGCGTACCAAATAATGCTGTCATATTTACCAGAGTCTCTAGTTTTACATCGTGATCTTCAGCGACCGCAACTTTATCACTGACATCACCGATATTGATTCCAAGTGGATCACCTAGATTTGAAGTTAGTTCGATTGCAGCATCAACAATCGATGTTAATGCCTCACCTGCTGCAGCGACCAAATCAGGCGCAGAGCCATCATCCTTAGAAGTCTCTGCGTAAAGAGAGTTAAGAGTTCCTACAACCGCTTCTTTGGCAAACATTCCAGTAAATAGACCAACCGTTGCTGGCCAGTTGTTTTCAGCAATACCTATTGGAGCAAATGCGGGAGTAATTGTTTTGCCCACAACACTTAATATTGAATCTTTAGAATCCTCATTGCCAAAACTTCCATCTGTGCCAATCGAATTTAATAAGCTAAGCACCATAACAACGATAACAATTGCCTGACCTGCTTTCAAGATAAAGCTACGTAAGCGAAACCAAGTCATGAATAAGATATTACGAAGTAATGGCTTATGATAGGCTGGCATTTCTTGGAATGATGGTGTAATTTCTTTTGGAAATAGCTGTTTCCTGAAGATATACCCAGTCAACACCGCCATAATAATACCTAAAAGATATAAAACAAATACGATGTTCTGGCCTTGTTCTGGAAAGAAGGCTGCAGCAAATAAAGCATAAACCGTTAATCTCGCACCACAAGACATAAAGGGTGCCATGGCAATTGTCATCAGGCGGTCGCTCTCACGCCCTAAACTTCTTGTGGCCATAACCGATGGAACATTACAACCAAAACCTACAATCAACGGTACAAATGCATTGCCAGGTAAGCCAAGTTTAGCCATTAGACGATCAACAACGAAGGCTGCTCGGGAAATATAACCAGAGTCTTCTAGCAAGGAGAGTCCGAAATATAAAAATGCGATCACTGGTATAAAAGTAAAGACTAGAGTCACACCGCCACCAACACCGTCAGCTAGAAGTGTAATAATTAATTCTGGAGTATGGATCTGCTCAAGTAACCATCTTGTACTATCTACTAATAGTGCGTTGAAGAAAATATCAAAAAAATCAATAAAAACAGCACCAACGTTAATAGCAATAGTAAATAGTAAATACATTAATGCTAAGAAGATGGGTATACCTAACCAGCGGTTTAAAATCCATCGGTCTACCTTTTCGGTTGCAGGCACACGCTCTTTCGAACTGATAACACCTTCTGTTAACTTTTTTACCTGTCGATAGCGATGTAGAATTTTTTCACTTGCATCTTCTTCTGTTGGCTTTTCATCTGGCACATGCACTAGTTGTTGATGTTCAGGATCAACCTGCTGCAGAAGATGTAACTTTAAATGGTTCATGCCTTTTTTCAATGAGGCGGTAGTACTTACTACTGGTATAGCTAATCGGCTTTCTAACTCTTCAACGTCTACCTTTATTCCATGTTGTTCAGCAACATCTTGCATATTCAAAACAACAATCATCGGTATTTTCAGTTCTCTTAACTGCTCAGTTAGTACCAAATTTCTTTCTAAGTTACTGGTATCAACAATATTAATGATCAGATCAACGTCTTCATTTTCTAAGAATGTACGTGCAATTTGTTCATCCAAACCTTGATATTCTTGCTCTAGAGAGTAAATACCAGGCAAATCAACTAACTTACCCTGCTCGCCAACAAGATCTATATGTCCTGTTTTCTTTTCTATGGTAACACCTGTCCAATTTCCAACCTTTTGATGAGCACCAGTTAGATTATTGAAAAGTGTGGTTTTTCCGCTATTAGGATTACCAATAAGCGCGATTACTTTTGACATTAGATCAATTCCACCTCTATTCCTTTGGCTTCATGCTGGCGAATACTTAATAAAGTTGTTCCAGATCTAACCTGTAAAGGATCACCCATAGGAGCTCGTCGTAAAACTTCGATAGTTACACCAGGGTATAATCCTAAAGTAAGTAGACGACACTGCACTTCTTGGCTTTTGCTCTGTACACTTGTTACACGTGCTTTTTGATTAAATAACAACTGCCCAAGTGACTGCGTACTTTTTTTACTTGATTCATTCATTTCTAAAAACCAAACTTCTAATTGATAATAATTCTCATTTAGATTAATGGTATCATACTTTTCACACTATGATCAGGATCAATATTATTTTATTGATAATAATAATTTTTTTTTGAACTAGTACACATTCAAGAACATTTTATGCGTTAGTACATTCTTCAAACCGAAGCAAATTATTATCCTTTGATCTTAACTGCAAGATGAGTACTGGTTTAATTTTAGACATTTTGATAGACATCCTGTACCAGTTCCCAAAAAACCTTGTTTAAAGGTGTAGACAATCTTTTTTTCAAACAAACTATTCCTAATTCTAGAGGCAACGGTGGTATAGATGCCGGTAATATTTTAACCTTATCTTTTAACGGGCTATGTTCAAGTACAGGTAGTGGAATAGCAGAAACACCGCATCCTAATGCTGTCATACTTACAATCGCCTCATGACCAGATACTTTAGCATAAACTTCTGGCTTCAACTTCATCTGAGTTAGCCAATCGAGTAACCGTTCTCTCGCAGGCCCTGCCTCTGGCATAACAAAAGGTAATTGGTCCCAGTTAATCTTTGTCTCGCCCATATGTTTAGAAAAAGACGTATTCATAGTCGGACCAATAAGTTTAAAAGGGACGTGTTCAATACTATGAAAGCTATATTTTTGTGATAATTTTTCTGGAAGTACGGCAAAGGCAAAATCCACACTTTGGTCATTTATCTTTTCATAAGCTAGAGCAACATCGCCGGTTTCAAGCTTAATTTCGGCAAGAGGATATTGCTTTCTAAACTCTTCAAGTAAGCGTGGTACATAGATATGAGCAGCGGTTACGGTACAAAACAACGTCAACTCACCAGAAATAGCATTATTTTTTCGCTCAAAGCTTGTCTTCAAAGACTGCCATTGATGCAACACATTCTGAGAAAATTCAACAAACTGTTTGCCTTCCTTAGTTAATTTTACTGAACGATTATCTCTCTCAAAAAGCTTTTGTTTTAACTCTTCCTCAATGCGCTGAATTGTTCGACTCAATGTTGATGGGCTTAAATGCATTACTTTAGACGTCTGGCTAAAATGCAAACTTTGGCTTAGATGTAAAAAGATTTTAATTTCTCGAAAGTCCATTCATATACTCAATGTTTTTGTGACAATTGCTGCATTGCAGATAACGCAACATTGTATCCCTATTATGTCAATTTACGCAACTTGAAAATTCTTCTACTCTAAGCTCAATAAATATCCTAAATTCAATAAGCAAGGTAACAAGATGTCCAATTATTTTAATACGTTAAACCACAGACAAAAGCTTCTCCAATTAGGTGTGTGCCGATTTATGTCCCGCGATGAATTCACAAATGGTTGTGACTTACTGAAAGGCAAAAAAATTGTCATTGTTGGTTGCGGTGCTCAAGGTCTCAATCAAGGTCTCAATATGCGCGATTCTGGATTAGACATTTCTTACGCATTAAGAGAAGCTGCAATTACTGAAAAAAGACAATCTTGGCAGTGGGCTAGTGATAATGGTTTTACCGTAGGAACTTATGATCAATTGATTGCTGATGCCGATATTGTCTATAACCTAACTCCAGATAAGCAGCATAGCAAAGTTGTAAAAGCGATTATGCCAATGATGAAGCAAGGTTCAACTCTGTCTTATTCCCATGGTTTTAATATTGTAGAAGAAGGTCAAAATATTCGCTCTGACATTACGGTCGTAATGTGTGCTCCTAAATGCCCTGGAACAGAAGTTCGTGAAGAATATAAACGTGGTTTTGGTGTACCAACACTGATTGCTGTACATCCTGAAAACAATCCAAATGGTGAAGGTTTTGAAATTGCCAAGGCATTAGCTTCAGCTACAGGTGGTGATCGAGCTGGTGTACTTGCCTCCTCTTTCGTAGCGGAAGTAAAATCAGACCTGATGGGTGAACAAACGATTCTATGTGGCATGCTGCAAACAGCATCTATCTTGTCTTACGATATGATGATTGAAGACGGCATCGATGCTGCTTACGCTGGAAAGCTAATACAACAAGGTATGGAAACCATTACCGAAGCACTTAAAATTGGCGGTATCACGCAAATGATGGATCGCCTTTCTAATCCCGACAAATTAAAAGCAGCTGAGATTTCAGATACAGCTACCAAGCTACTTCGACCTCTTTTTGAAAAGCATATGGACGACATCATCTCCGGTGATTTTTCGAGCAATATGATTATCGATTGGAATAATGATGATGCGAACCTTTTAAAGTGGCGTGAAGAAACCGGTGAAACAGGATTTGAACAATCACCAAAATCTGATCTAAAAATTGATGAACAAGAGTATTTTGATCACGGTATATTAATCGTCGCATTAATCAAAGCTGGTGTTGAGATGGCCTTTGATGTGATGGTTGAAGCAGGCATCCTAGAAGAATCTGCCTATTACGAATCTCTTCATGAAACGCCATTAATCGCTAATACTATAGCAAGAAAGCGACTTTACGAAATGAATGTTGTTATCTCAGATACTGCTGAATATGGAAATTATCTTTTCAGTAATGCTGCGGTGCCTTTATTAAGAGAACAATTAATACCTTCGTTATCAACTGAAGTTATTGGTAAAGGCATGACTGCTGATTCAAACAGTGTTGATAACAAAGAATTAGTCGCAGTCAATGAAGCTATCGTAAATCATCCAGTTGAAGTTATCGGCAAAAAATTGCGTGCGTATATGACTAATATGCAATCAATTGTTAGCTAGGTAATGAAAATACTGAATAGTTATTTTATTGAACACTCTCCACAATTGTTATGGGAGTTTTGCCCTCTGTAAATAACAGAGGGCTTTTTTGTTTTTATGTAGTAGAGTACAGTTGTGTATATATCTTTTTTAATTAAAAGGTATTAATTGAAAGTTTAAGTTGGAATTATAAGTCGTGAACAAGCCCAAGAATCAGAGTTCTACAGAAGTTCTACAATTATCAGGTGCTGAAATAGTCGTTCGTAGTTTAATCGATATCGGTGTTAAGCATGTCTTTGGTTATCCAGGCGGAGCCGTACTGGATATTTATGACGCCCTATACCAGCAGCAAGAATTTAAACATATACTTGTTCGTCATGAGCAGGCAGCAGTTCATGCTGCTGATGGGTATGCCCGTTCAACTGGTGACGTTGGAACAGTCCTTGTAACCTCAGGTCCAGGTGCAACGAATACTATTACCGGAATTGCTACCGCCTACATGGATTCAATTCCACTAGTTGTGATTTCAGGACAAGTAACAACATCTCTGATTGGCTGTGACGCCTTTCAAGAAACCGATATGGTCGGTTGTTCAAGACCAGTGGTGAAACACAGTTTTTTATGTACCAGAGCAGAAGATATTTCATGCACCATTGCTAAGGCTTATCACATTGCCAAAAGTGGGCGACCCGGACCCGTGGTAGTTGATTTGCCTAAAGACGTGATGGATCCACAAATTAAGCATCTCTACACATCGCCTAAAGTTAATCGTCTTCGCTCATATAACCCAACGTTGAAAGGTAATCCACGTCAAATTAAAAAGGCATTAACAACAATGCTTAAAGCTAAGCGCCCCGTATTCTATACCGGTGGCGGAGTGGTTATTGCCAACGCGAGCGAACAACTGACTAAGCTAGCTGAACAACTTAATGTACCTGTTACTAGTACATTAATGGGGTTGGGTAGTTTTCCTGGAGAACATCAACAGTTCGTTGGAATGCTTGGTATGCATGGCACACTTGAAGCAAACAACGTTATGAGCAATGCTGATGTCATTGTCGCATTTGGTGCTCGATTTGATGACAGAGTTACCAATAATGTCGATAAATTTTGTCCCGGTGCAACAATTATCCATATCGATATTGATCCGGCTTCTATATCAAAAAACATTAATGCTGACATCCCAATTGTTGGCTCAGTCGACTTTGTACTTAATCAATTTATCGAATTATTCGAATCTATCGATCAACAAGTTGATAAAGAAGCTAACGAACTTTGGTGGAAGCAAATAAGTCAATGGCGTGATAAACAATGCTTGAGCTACGAGAAAGATCCCAAGATGATCAAACCTCAGCAAGTTATTGAGGCCATCTATAAAGCTACTAATGGAGATGCTTATGTCACATCAGATGTAGGTCAACACCAAATGTTTGGCGCTCTTTACTATCCCTTTAAAAAACCAAGACAGTGGATTAACTCTGGTGGTCTCGGTACGATGGGCTTTGGTCTCCCAGCGGCCGTAGGAGTGCAATTAGCTCATCCTGATGCTGTGGTTGTTTGTATTTCTGGTGATGGTTCTATACAGATGAATATTCAGGAACTTGCTACCTGTTTGCAATATGATTTACCGATTAAAATATTCACGATTAACAATGCTTCATTAGGTATGGTGCGCCAGTGGCAAGATATGATTTACGGTGGCCGACATTCACATTCTTATATGGATTCAGTACCTGATTTTGCGAAGTTAGCAGAGGCCTACGGACATGTGGGGTTAAGAGTTGCGGATCCAAATGAATTGGATGCAACTATTGAAAAAGCAATGAATATGAAAGATAAACTGGTTTTTGTTGATATTATTATTGGTCAGACTGAGCATGTTTATCCTATGCAAATTAAAGGCGGTTCAATGGATGAGATGTGGTTGAGCAAAGGAGTCAGAGGATGAAACGTATATTAACTATCCTTATGGAAAATGAACCAGGCGCCCTTTCTCGTATTATCGGCCTATTTTCGCAACGTGGTTATAACATTGATAGCCTTTGTGTTGCTAAAACCGACGATCCTACACTGTCGCGTTTAACAATCTGTACATCTGGTGATGAACAGAGCTTAGAGCAGATCACCAAGCAGGTGAATAAGCTGATTGATGTCTTGCGTGTAAAAAATATCACCGAACAGGAACATGTTGAACGAGAATTAATGCTGGTCAAGGCTGCCACACCTAGCTCAAGTATTCGTGAAGGTATAAAACGTAATGCGGATATCTTTCGTGCACAGATTATCGATGTCTGTAGCGAATGTTATACTTTACAAATGGTAGGCCCACCTGCCCGCCTGAAAGCCTTTTTAGGTGCGTTAAAAGAAGAAACAACTATCATTGAAGTTGTACGCTCTGGAACGATTGGATTATTACGAGGGAAGACAGCTCTGCGTGCAAAGCAATATTAGTCTGTAACTAATATTTTTTCGCTGCATGTGCCAATGCAGCTGATATACGACGCCAACAGAGAATTCAGAGACAAAAAATATGATTTAAGATACTAACCATTTAATTCTGGTGTTAGAATGCGCGAACTTTAATACTGCTTTAAATTATCACGGATTATCTTCTCTAAAATGAATGTCGTTATTGGTCAACGTTGGGTCAGTCACACTGAGTCAAACCTAGGTTTAGGAATTATCACCGAAGTAACAGGTAGAATCGTTACTGTTAGTTTTCCTGCTATTGCTGAAACAAGAAATTATGCTAGAGAGAATGCTCCTTTGAGCAGGATCCGTTATGCCGTCAGCGATACTATTTCAAATATGGATGAGGAAGATTTCATCATTATTGAGGTATTGGAAGAAAAAGGGCTGATTGGTTATCTTTGTCACAATAACGAGCAAGAAGAATTCCTTTTACCCGAATTAGATCTTAATTGTTTTGTACAATTATCAACGCCTAGACAGAGACTCTTAAGTGGCCAATTTGGTGGTAATAGTGAATTCAGGTTAAGACTAGAAACGCTTAAGCACTTGAATCGCTTAGAGCAATCATCAGTCAGTGGTCTACAGGGAGCGCGTGCTGAGTTACTTCCCCATCAAATATATATCGCTAATGAAGTTGCCAAAAGGCATGCTCCCAGAGTACTACTTGCTGATGAAGTTGGCTTAGGAAAAACCATTGAAGCTGGCTTAATACTGCATCAACAAATCCATACAGGTCAGGCTCAACGCATTTTGATTTTAGTACCAGACAGTCTATTGCATCAATGGCTCGTTGAAATGTTACGACGTTTTAACTTACCTTTTTCTCTGTTTAATAAAGAGCGCCTTGAAGCTCTTATGGTTGCCACTTCTGATGAGCAGGAAGTTGAAGATATCAACCCTTTTGATACTGAACAGCAAATATTGTGCAATCTTAGTTTGATGGTATCAAACCCTCTTATACAGCAACAGGTACTGTCATCCCATTGGGATCTTGTCATCATTGATGAAGCTCATCACCTGCACTGGAGTGAAGATAGCAGTAGCCCTGAGTATGATTTTGTAGAGCAGCTTGCCGAGCGCTGCGATGGCCTATTACTACTAACGGCTACACCTGAACAAGTAGGCGTTGATAGTCACTTTGCTAGATTACGTCTTCTTGATGCTGATCGGTTTTATGATCTGCAAAAGTTTAAAGCTGAAGAACAAGGATTTCAAAAACTGAATACGGCTGTTGATGGTATCCAGCGTATTATAGAAGATAATACTCTCAGTTCTAACAAGATAATGGTCAATGATATCCGGGCACACTTACCTGAAAATCTACATACAGATTTTCTTAACAATATGAATAACCCTGAACAATTGCAGCAACTGATTAGACGTCTTCTAGATCAACATGGCACAGGTCGAGTGCTATTTAGGAATACACGCTCTGCAGTTAAAGGTTTTCCTGAAAGAGTTCTACATCAATATCCTCTTCCTTGTCCTGATATTTATAGCGACCTTCTTTCTGACAATATCAATGATTTATTGCATCCCGAAAGTTTGTTGACTGAAGATGAATGGATAATTGATGATCCCAGAGTGGAATGGTTACAGCAGTTCCTAAAATCGCTAAAAAATAAAAAAGCTTTGGTGATTTGCCATCATGCGCAAACAGCTAAAACTTTGGATAAATACCTTAATCTGCGAGCAGGTATTCGTTGTACTTCTTTTTATCCCGGTTTAAGTATTATTGAACGTGATAGAGCAGCAGCTTATTTCGCAGAACCAGATGCTGGTGCCCAGGTTCTTATTTGTTCAGAAATTGGTAGTGAAGGACGTAATTTTCAATTTGCACATCATCTTGTATTATTTGATCTTCCTTTGAATCCTGATCTCATCGAGCAGCGTATTGGTCGTCTTGATCGAATAGGTCAAGAGCAAGCTATTCAAATCCATGTGCCTTACCTTCAGCAGACGGCTCAGGAAGTTATTTTCAGTTGGTATCATCATGGACTTAATCTATTTCAAAAAAGTTGTAGTGCTGGTTTTGCAATTTTCGAGAAGTTTGAAAGCCTATTAATAGAGCAATTAATTCAAGCTGATGACAATCTGGAATCATTAATTACTGAAACAACAGACTATACCCAGAAGCTTTTAAAGCAAATGCAAGAAGGTCGTGATCGACTCCTTGAACTTAATTCCTGTGATCCTGAGATAGCCAAAGGTTTAATCGAAAATATCAAGCAGGAAGAACAAAATGGTGAGCTCACTGACTACATGGAAAGAGTCTTTGATGAGTTCGGCGTTGATCATGACTATCATTCTGAACATGCCCTTGTAATCAAACCAACTGATCATATGTTAAGTGATCACTTCCCAGGTCTTAACGACGAAGGAAATACCATTACTTTTGATAGAAATAAGGCACTTAGCCGTGAAGATATGGAATATCTGAGCTGGGAGCATCCTATGGTTGTAGATATCATGGACGCAATTAGTAGCAGTGATATTGGTAATGCATCTGTTGCAACTATATCCATTAAAGGATTAAAACCAGGAACCTTATTATTAGAGAGTTGTTTTACTGTTGAAAAAATGGCTCCAAGGGATCTGCAACTACATCGTTACTTACCTGTACAACCGATTAGAATGGTGTTCAATACGGAAGGCAAAGATCTCTCGAAAGTTGTAAGTCATGAAAATTTAAATAAAATGACAACAAAGTTAAAAATGAGAGTGGCTCGACCAGTTGTCGAACAAGTACGCGATCAAATTGAAATAATGATTGATCACTCACAAGTAGCCTCTGAATTACTACTGCCAGCTATCATAGAGCAAGCAAAATTAGCCATGCAGCAGAGTCTTGGAGAGGAGTTAGAACGTCTTAAATCACTACAGGCAATCAATCCAAATATCAGAGATGGCGAGATTGAATTTTTGCAACATCAAATTGATGAATCTTGCCATTATATTGATAATGCAAAACTACAAATGCAGGCAATTAGATTGATTATCAATAGCTAGGTTGTTGTCTTTGGTAACTTATTGATTTATATCAAATTTGTTTGATTTTAACTATTGATTTATATGAATTTTGCAGTTTTGCACAAAATTTATGTAAATCCACAGTAACGCTTTTCCTCAAACTAGTGTATGATGCGCGCCTATTACGGTTTATGCCCTAATTTGTGTCAATTTTTAATTAATTTAACGA
>JAAGZM010000213.1 GCA_024206355.1 Gammaproteobacteria bacterium
ACGATCACAAAGTTAATCGTCAAAGAAGGCGACTCTGTCTTGGTAGGCGAATGCTTAATGGAAATGGGATAAGAGATGGCAGGTTTAACTGAACTCTGGCTTAGTACGGGAATTTATGCGCTAACGGCTAGTCAATTTATCATGATTATGGTCGGTGTTTTATTGCTCTATTTAGCCATTAATCGGGGGTTTGAGCCGTTACTACTTTTACCTATTGGTTTTGGTGCTATTTTAAGTAATATCCCTCAAGCTGGAATCGCCGATCCGGGAGGCATACTTTATTATATTTACCAGGTAGGAATTTCCACAGGGGTATTCCCACTGATTATATTTATGGGGGTTGGTGCCTTAACAGATTTTGGTGCTTTAATTGCTAATCCAAAGACGCTTTTTCTTGGTGCTGCTGCTCAGTTTGGTATTTTTGCCACATTAATTGGTGCTCTTGCTTTAAATGCTCTTCCAGGCTTTGAATTTTCATTACAAGATGCTGCAGCTATTGCAATCATTGGTGGTGCAGATGGGCCTACAGCAATATTTTTAGCCTCAAAGCTCGCTCCTCAATTGCTCGGAGCAATTGCTGTTGCTGCTTATTCATATATGGCACTAGTCCCACTTATCCAACCTCCAATCATGCGTGCATTGACGACGGAAGCCGAGCGCTCAATTACCATGAAACAATTACGTCCAGTTTCTAATAAGGAAAAAATTATTTTCCCTTTGATCTTACTAACTCTCTGTATCTTATTTTTACCCACAGCAGCACCTTTAATTGGTATGTTTTGTCTGGGTAATTTGATGAGAGAGTCTGGTGTTGTAGATCGCTTGAGTCATGCAGCACAGAATGAAATTATCAATACCGTCACCATCTTTTTAGGACTAGCCGTAGGTTCAAAACTGAAAGCTGAAACATTTTTAACGGTTGAAACGCTAGGGATCTTACTTCTAGGTGCTATCGCTTTCTCAATAGGAACAGCATCAGGCATATTAATGGGCAAGTTAATGTGCAAGCTATCAAAAGGTCAAATTAACCCTCTTATTGGAGCTGCAGGTGTCTCTGCTGTACCGATGGCAGCTCGTGTAGTGAATAAGGTTGGCCTAGAGTCAAATCAACATAACTTCTTGTTGATGCATGCAATGGGGCCTAATGTTGCTGGTGTTATTGGCTCTGCTGTAGCAGCTGGAGTTTTATTAGCACTGGTTGGATAATAATTATTAGAGCCTAACGACTACAGTGCTTGCAACTTTATCATGCAAGCCCTGTCTGTTTGCATCCCAAAAAATCTGAAAGAATCCTGATAACCCTGTTACCACCGATGCGGCATATCCGCCGTATCGGCCAAATGAATTCCAAATACTAAGTCGTTGACCATCTAATTGAATTATTTGGATCCTAAAAATGAACTTACCAGGGGTCTGTCCTCTGAGTAAGTAGACGAAAAGTGTAAAATAAACACCTGCCCAACCAAAACCATAGCCGAACTTTGTAGCCATTGCTTCAACTAAATCAATGATGTTGCTGTCATCGTCTGCCCGAAGGACATTATTTTCATCTTGTAAATCGACTATTTGTTCCTTAGCTAATGATAATTGTTGTTCCAGTGGTAAATCAGGATAATTAACCGATTCATTTATTTCAGTCTCTGTAGAGCTTTCTTCAACAACTATATCCGGCTTCATGATAGAAAATTCTTGAGTCTGTATATATTGATAACCTTCCATTGCAACCACATAAAGAAAAAGTCCTATCGCCATAATACTAAAGACAGATTTCCTTGCTGTGCCAACAGATTTTCGCCCTTTAGAGCGTGACAATAAGAATAAAATAGCTGCGATTGATAAGCCTAGAACCATTGAGCCAATCTGTGATAACTGTTGGATTAAAACGAGATCTAATCCCATAGCTGCTGCTCGTCTTTTAGGTGAGGCAAGCGGCAAGCCCAATAGGCTATCTGCTACAGTAAATGCGTCAGGGGTAATAATGTTACGAGGATCTTTTACCTTAGATTTATTTTTATTTACATCTGTTTCATCTGAATTGCTTATTTTATCATTCATATTCCTGATTCTTTTATTTAGATATTTTTCGTAAACAGGTAGTATACGTGTTCTAAAGCATTTTAACTGCTTGATTTTAATTGCTTAAGAATAAATATTAAAATAAAAATTAGTAAATAAATAATTAGAGGGGAATTACCTTGAACGCTTTTAATGATCTCATTTTGTGGCTTGATCAATTTTTAGGATCGGCTGCTTATTTTCCATGGCTCTTGCTTGGTACCGGTTTCTTTTTCACTATTTATCTAAAATTTCCCCAAATTCGTTTTTTTAAGCACGCTATTAAAGTTGTCAGTGGGAAATTTGATAAGGATACAGATAAAGGTGATACCTCTCACTTTGGTGCATTAACAACAGCTCTATCAGGTACTGTTGGTACAGGTAACATTGGTGGAGTAGGTTTAGCGCTCTTCTTAGGTGGACCAGCAGCATTGTTTTGGATGTGGGCAACAGCATTCTTTGGTATGACTACCAAATTTGTTGAGGTGACTTTATCTCACAAATATCGTGATGTTGATGCAGATGGCAATATCGCAGGTGGTCCCATGTATTACATGGAGAAGAAGCTCAATATGAAGTGGCTGGCAGTGATGTTTTCAATAGCTGTGATCGTCAGTTCATTTGGCTCAGGTAATATGCCACAAATTAATAGTATTGCATCTGGACTCAATGAAACATTTGGAATTCAGCCAATGCTAACCGGTGCTATTTTATCAGTACTTTTGTTAATGGTTATTGTGGGTGGTATTAAGCGTATCGTAACCTTTACCGAAGCTATTGTACCAACAATGGCACTTATTTATGTCATAGGTGCTTTAGGTGTGATTTTCTTTAATATTGAAAACATCGGACCATCTTTCACTATGATATTCAGTGATATTATGAATGGTTCAGCTGCAACTGGCGGCTTCTTAGGTGCATCATTTGCTTACGCATTAGACCGTGGTGTTAACAGAGGTCTATACTCAAATGAAGCGGGCCAAGGTTCAGCTCCTATTGCTCACGCTGCGGCAAAAGCTGATGAGCCAGTATCAGAAGGTATGGTATCAATTTTAGAACCTTTTATTGATACAATAATTATTTGTACCTTAACCGGACTTGTTATTCTTTCTTCAGGTGCTTGGACAGAAAAGTTCGAAAATAATTTCCAAACTGCTGATTTTGAGATTGTGTCCGGAGTGTATACAGATACTAACGATGCAGATATTGCAAAGTTATTTGCTCACCTTAATCCAAAAAATACCGATAATCTAGAAAAATATTCTGGTACTCTGCAGATAGTAAATGGTGTGGCAATGCCTGGACAATATACGATAATAAATGCACGTTCGGTTGCTGAGGAAGTCAGATATTCGTTAGATGAAAAGCCTTATACTGGTGAATTGATAATCACTGCTGGAAAGCTTGATGAAGAAAGTTCAGTTGTTGTTTCTGGCAAATCATTACTACATTCAGTTCGTCTAACCACCCAAGCATTTACCAACAGCTATTTTGGTGATTTTGGAAAATATATCGTTAGTATAGGTTTGTTAATGTTTGCTTTCTCTACTGCAATTGCCTGGTCATATTATGGTGACCGTGCAACCACTTACCTACTTGGTAACAAGTGGGTGTTACCGTACCGTATTCTCTATGTAGCAGCCTTTTTCGTAGCATCGTTTGCCGATACAACAATTATCTGGAACATAGCTCTGGTGACGGTGGTACTCATGACGATACCTAACCTGCTTGGAATATTAATGCTACATAAAGATATGAAAAAGACAGTGAGTGATTATTGGGAAAGTTTTGATAAAGAACATCCAAACGGATAATTTAAGAAATATTGATATACAAAGGTAGTGTTGCAAATGAAATGCTACCTTTTCTCATTGAATTTAAATTTACAACAGTCGTTAACTAATTCTAGCTTTATATTTAAATAGCAGCATGTATAATGCTGCCACCTCCCCGTAGTTCAACTGGATAGAACGAGGCCCTCCTAAGGCTTAGATAGGGGTTCGAGTCCTCTCGGGGAGGCCATTTTACTTTTCTGAACACCGCATAAAACCTACGCAAAGCCACTATTTACTTACCTTTCAGCAATTATTGCTTGTCTAACTCAATCTAATACAATAAATTCTAATGTTTATGGTAGGTTTATGGATCGAGACTATGCCCAGAATAGCGAATAGATTAAATGACAA
>JAAGZM010000214.1 GCA_024206355.1 Gammaproteobacteria bacterium
ACACGAATGTCAAAACCTAAGCAACCCTTCAATAAACCACTTCCTAGGACGGATCACATTGAGCTGTCGCCTGAAAAAAGCGATGTTGGTCAGGCTAAACATATCGTCAAAACTATTAATCCAGACATTAGCCACTACGTTCTAGCAGAAATTGGTTCAGATATGGGACAATTGATAAAAGTAAAAGAGCTAGTAAATCCAGATATCAGTCATCTTGATTTAGCCGATAATACTGAAGCTAGCGGCTAACCATAACGGAGCTTTTCGCGCCATCAAGTATTTGAAAAATAACTTCAGATTTAAAAAATCTTCGAAAGCCAACTTTATGTGCACCAGAAAGAACAATAATTGAATAGTTTACACCCTCTTCAATAATACTTTCTACAGGATCACCGTAACCAATTTTCTCACCAGCAACTTCATATCCTGCTTCTTCAATAACTGCACGAGCTTCATCAATAATTGCTTGGGCTTTTGTCGTTTGGGTTTCATCCTCAGCAACATTATACAAATAAATAGGACAATTACATCGGCTTGCAACAACAGCATCATTTCGAGCAGTATCAAGGGACTCAGTTGTCCCATTCAAGCAAATTAGATGACCGTGATTCTCTTCTAATGATTTGGCGACAATAACAGATTTTTGAGATTCAGTTGCGATACGTTGAGATACCGAGCTTCCAAAAAAAGAACTTATTTCGTTATCTTCATCAATTTCAGCCGCAGAAACAATCGTTATATCGTAATCACCAACATCACTTTCGTCTAAAATACCAAGTTCAGGCGTTGGAGCTACCATCAACTTTAGTGTAACTTTTCGACCGAAAGCATTCGTATAATCAACAAGATTATCACCTAAGGGATCACCATGATTATCAATGTGAGATGTTTTAGCACACCATTCACCTTCTAGATAGCCCATCTCAGTCAGCACTTCGAGGCCTCTTTTAAGAGAAGTCATTCCAGGAAGTTCTAAACCCCATTCGAGCATGTTTTCTCGAGCCATCCTCATATCAAGACCATCGGTATGAAGTTCTTTATCAACTTCGCGGATATTCAATAAAGTGATATCAGTATCCATTCCAGAAGCAAGTCTCACTGCATAACGTAAACCAGAGTAACTTTCTTCTGAACCGTCAATACATACCAATACTTTGAAAGGCTTTTCGCCTTTTTCTTCTAAGGTTATATTATCAAAATTATTTTCCATTAATTAGCTCCTATAGCCCTAACAGGGGCCAATAGAAATATGCAAAAATCAACAATACTGTTGTTGACATAATAAGCATTTTCCAACCCACTTTTAAGAAGTCTGAAGGTTTTAAGTAACCTGCCGAATAAACAATTGTACAGGCAGGTGTGCCGACAACTGTTAAGTACGCAAAAGATGACGAAATTGCAGTTATGTATCCCATCAGTAATGGGCTCTCACCGGTAACCGTCGCCATTTTCAATGTAACAGGCCCTAACATTGCAACCGCTGCTCCGTTTGACATAGTATTTGTTACGCCTGCTGTTAGTGCTGAAACACTTAACCATAAGCTCGGCCCACCATCTGCACCGATATTATTTAATAAATCAACAATGCCGCCTGCTAACCATCCTGCTGCACCAGTATCTTTCATTTGGATACCGAGTGAGATAGCTGAGCCATAAAGTAGTATGACACCCCAGTTAACATTTGTATTAATATCTTCCCATTTTACTAAACCAAAAACTAAGAAAGTAATACTTCCAAGGAGAGCAATCGTACCTAGACCAAGGGTATCTGAATATAAAATCCAGCCAACTAGAGTTAAAAAGAAAATAAGAACTGTACCATAATCACTGGCATCCATACTGCCTTGTTCTGCTAGCTGTTTACGTAGCTTCACAACCGAGCGACTCAGTGAACGATATTCAGGTTTAAATGTTTTCTGCAAAATCACTGACATAATCATCAATTGAACAATAAATATTGGGAAGCAGTAGATAACCCAACTAACATAATCCACAAGATATTTGTAGGTTGTAGAATTCGACGGATCATAGAAAAATTCTTGCCAGAAACCAATCATAATGGCATTTCTAGCACCACCTGATGGTGTACTAATACTTGCTACAGAACATCCGTATGCGATAGAGAATAATAAAACTGCAGCTAATTGCTTAACTTGCTTTGGATCATCCGATGTTAAGCGTATCAGTGTAATTGCTACAGGCAACATCATTGCTGCTACGGTGTGCTCGCCTACAACGGAAGCCATCAGCCCTGAAACGACTGAAATCCCTACACAAATATTCGCTGTTTTAGTTCCTGTTATTTTTACAATAAAAAAAGCAATACGCTTGTCTAACTTTTGTTTAACAATAGCAACTGCAAGCATCAACGAGCCCATAATAAAGAGCACACTATCACTCATGATACTCTTAGCAACATCGTTTGAATTTGCTCCAAGGAGCAATACTTGTCCAACAATGATTAATAGTGCAACAGCAGGTAATGGTATGGGTTCTGTGACAAAGAGGATAGTCGCAACAAATGACATAACTAGGACACTGTATGCCTGAGGAGTAAGACCTTCTGGTGGAGGTAGACTTAATAAATATGCGCCGATACCTAAAGCGAGGAAAAACCAACTTCGACCTTTAAGAATGAGTTTAAAACGAGAAGATTTTGAACTTGTGCGTCTTAACCCACGCACCATATTAAATATTAAGCTTTGAGCGTTGCGGTAAACTGTAAATTTAGCAAGACGCATATTTTTAACTTCCTATTTAATACTTAAAACATTTTTGAAAATAAAAAACAAAACAGTTTAGTTAAATCCAAACCGCTTTATTTTTAACTTTTTTGATGGTCCTACAAATTCGAGATTTCTACTTATTTATGTTTTCTTTATGTAATAAGTGAATATGCCATCACTTGAACTTGATTCTAGCAGCTCATTGCCTGTTGTACGACAGAACGCCTCAAAATCAGCAACCGAACCTGGATCTGTAGAAATTATTTCAATAATCTTTCCTG
>JAAGZM010000215.1 GCA_024206355.1 Gammaproteobacteria bacterium
AGAATTACCATTTGAAACTTTCTATTTAAAATATCCTGTAAAAAAGTCAAAGGAGCCTGCAAAACGAAAATGGAAAACTTTATCATCTATCGAAAAGCAAGCGGCACTTGCTGGGATTGACGGATATATGGAAACAGTGAGTGATCAGAATTATCTAGTTCACCCCTCTACGTATCTTAATCAAAAACGCTGGCAAGACGAGTCACAGCCTAAAAAAAATATGGTGCTTGATTATGTTTGATCCCCTAATAGCTTTCCAGCATCACGGAGTTAAACAAACGGGCAATAATCGGTATTTGTCAAGGTGTCCAGCTCACGAAGATCGATCACCCTCACTTTCGATTACGACAGGGCCAGATAAAATTCTACTTCACTGCCATGCAGGATGTACGCCACAAAGCATAGTTGAAAGTATTGGCTATGGGCTAGGCGATTTATTTCAGGAGGACAAAGAATTTAAGGAAGGTTTTCATCAACGAAAAAAAATACAGTTACACGAAACTCAATTCATAACTGATTTTCAA
>JAAGZM010000216.1 GCA_024206355.1 Gammaproteobacteria bacterium
CATAATAGGCGCAGGTATTGCAGGACTTGTTTGTGCTCTTGAGTCTTTGAAAAAAGGTAAAAGTGTTTTAATAATTGATGCCCAAAGTAGAGAAAATATTGGCGGTCTAGCCAGAGTAGCATTCGGTGGAATGGCACTAATCGGTACACCAGAACAAAAATCAAAAGGTATTAAGGATACTCCTGAAATAGCTTATAGGGACTGGTGCTCTTTTGCTGGCTTTGATGATGGTGATAATTATCAATATTGGCCTAAGCAGTGGGCTAAACATTATGTAGAGAATTCTATCTCTGAAATATATGAATATATTCGCAGTTTTGATATTCAATTTTTACCTGCAGTTAACTGGGTAGAAAGAGGCCTGTACACGCCCGGGAATACTCTCCCTCGCTATCATATTCTTTGGGGAGCAAGTCTAAGAGTTATCCAGCAACTTGTCCTTAGGCTCAGTCAATATGAAGGAAATCAGTTAACCTATCTTTTTGACACTAAAGCAGCGCAACTAATTAAGACAGGTACCAAAGTTACGGGCTGTACTGATCAACAAGAACATGAATACTATGCAGAAAATACTGTTATAGCTACAGGTGGTTTTACTGGAAATCTAGATAAAGTAAGACAAGTTTGGCCTAAAGATTGGGGTGAGCCGCAAAAGGCGTTACTAAATGGTACCCACCCAACTAATGATGGTCATATGCATGATTGTGTTGAGAAAATAGGCGGACAAACCACCAATATGCAGAATATGTGGAATTATGCAGCCGGAATACCCAACCCCAATCCAGATTTTGATAATCATGGCCTAAGTTTAATACCTTGCCGCTCTGCTCTTTGGGTTGACCACAAAGGCCATCGCATAGGTCCTGAACCGTTGGTTACTGGCTTTGATACATTACATATGTGCCGTCAAATCAATAGACTTCAATTGCCTCATAGTTGGCAAATACTCAATCAGCGAATTGCCATAAAAGAATTTGCTATTTCTGGTTGTGAGCATAATCAGTCAATACGAGATAGAAAGTTCTTAACCATGCTTAAAGATGTTCTTTTGGGCAATAAAAAGATCGTCAAACAAATGCTTTCAGAAAGTTCAAGCTTCATTGTTGCTGATAACTTACAAGAGTTGATCGACAAGATGAATCTACTTGAACCTAACTACCCAATTGATGATGTAGCGCTCACCTCAACAATCAATAATTTTGATCATATGCTGAGACAAAAACCTAACCTCTGGAATGATGATCAAATTAGACGTATTTTATCTGTCAGAAAGTATTCAACGGATAAATTAAGAACCTGTTATCCTAAACCTTTGCAAGATAATGGCCCACTAATCTCAATTAAACTTAATTTGATTACACGCAAGTGCCTAGGTGGCATAAAGACTAACCTTCAAGGCAGCGTGCTCGACCAAAGTGACGCCCCTATAGAAGGTTTATATGCTGTTGGTGAAGCATCTGGATTTGGTGGCGGCGGTGCCAGTGGAAAACGATCTTTAGAAGGGACATTTTTGTCTGGTTGCATTTTAACCGCAAGACAAACTGCACGATTCGTTTAGATAATGAGCTATAGATAAAGAACTATAATAAACAACGTATAAAATACGTTACTACGGAGATTAAAATGAAAAAAACAGGTGCTTGGCTTGCTCGTTATGCTCTAGAGCAGTTACCCATCAAATATACCTTTGGTATTCCCGGTGTCCATAATATTGAACTCTATGATGAATTGAATGCATCGGAGTTAATCGAGCCTATTTTGGTTACTCATGAGGGTGGCGCTGCATTTATGGCAGATGCTGTGAGCCGTGTCAGTGATAATATAGGTTGTTTGTTAATAGTTCCTGCAGCTGGTGTCACTCATGCAGCTAGCGGCATTGGTGAAGCATTTTTAGATGGTATTCCGATGTTGGTTATCGCCGGTGGTATCCGCTCTGACTCTCAGTTTGGTTATCAACTTCATGAAATGGATCAGCATTCACTACTAAAACCTATTACAAAAAATACTTATAAGATAGAGTCTCACGAGCAGATTATATCAACATTATTTGAAGCATATAATGTTGCTGTTGACGGAGAACCTGGTCCCGTATTCATTGAACTACCAGTAAATTTACAACTCGATAGAGGCGAAGTTAGTAGCCTCCCGACATTTGAAAAAACAGCAGGAAAACAATCCATTGACGAACTGGCTATTACAGAAGCGGTTTCATTACTCGAGTCAGCTCAAAATCCAGGCATTTTTGTTGGTTGGGGAGCAGTAACTGCTCATAAAAATGTTCAAGAAATAGCAGAACACATTAATGCACCGGTAGCAACAACGCTGCAAGGATTGAGTAGCTTTCCTGGAAACCACCCATTACATGCAGGCTTTAGCTTTGGCCCTTCAGCAGTTCCATCTGCTCGAAATGCATTTGCGAATTGTGACTGTTTATTAGTCATTGGAACCCGTTTTGCTGAAATAGCATCCGGAAGTTTTGGTATCGAAGTACCCAAAAACCTAATTCATATTGATATTAACCCTGATGTTTTCAATCGAAATTACCCAGCAAAAGTATCAATTGAAGGTGATGCTAACATAATAACCTCCGTATTGGTTGAACAACTGAAAGCAAAAATAAAACAATCTGATAGCAAACTGATGCAGGATAAAATTGCAGAAGACAAAAAAGCTTATAACGATGAATGGCTAGAACACGACAGCAAAGATAAAGTAAACCCTGCGGCCTTTTTCAATGCCCTAAGGGCGCAAATGGACGATGATTCTATACTCGTTGTTGATGACGGCAATCATACCTTTCTAACGGCAGAATTAATGCCCGTACATAAAGTAGGTGGCATGATCTCCCCTACTGATTTTAACTGCATGGGTTACGCAACACCTGCTGCAATTGGTGCAAAATTTTCATACCCTGATAAACAGGTAGTTAGCATTGTGGGAGATGGAGCTTTCTTGATGACTGCTATGGAACTTGCAACCGCATCAGCCAATGAATTATCAACATTAAATTTTGTTTTCAATGATGGCGAACTTTCACAGATTGCTCAGGCACAAACCCGCCCTTATAACAGAACTACCTGCGCAGATGTAGCTACGGTTAAATTACAAGGTGTAGCAATGGCAACAGGTTGTGAGTATTTGCAGATAGCCGATAACTCTCAAATCGAGTCAGTAATCGCTGAAGCTTTTAAGTTTTCCACAGAAAATAGGCCTGTTATTATTGATGTAAATATTGACTACTCAAAAGCCACTTGCTTTACGGAAGGAGTTGTTAAAACCAATATCAAACGCCTGCCATTAGATACAAAAGTACGGATGATTAGTCGGGCTGTATATAGGAAAGTGATTAAGTAA
>JAAGZM010000217.1 GCA_024206355.1 Gammaproteobacteria bacterium
CGTGACCTAACAATTAATTTTTTAACATTTACAAATCGAGGGTAACAACATGGCTGGTGAAATTAACGGCACTAATATATTAATTCAAAAAGGCGCTTCTCCGACTGAGATTTTCGGTCAGATGGAAGCAACATTAACAATGAACGGCACACCGATTGATATTAGCAATAAAAGCTTAGGTGATTTTGTAACAATGCTTGACGAAGAAATCTCAAGCCAACAAATTGTTATTACTGGCACAATGGTTTACAACGTTTCAGCTAACTACGAAGCAATCAAAGCAGAAGCTTTTATCGGTAAGCAAGACGATTACTCTATTACCTTTACTGGTGGTGAATCTTACACGGGTAAATTCGTGCCAAGTGGTATTAGTGATGCTATCCCGCATGGTGATAAAGTATCGACGAGCTTTACATTATCAAGCTCTGGCGAAGTAACTCGTACGGCTCAAACTGTATAATGGAGTTTAAGTTAGCTTATAAAAGCTATAAATGCGGTTGGTCACTCGCAGTCTTTAAGCGTTTTTATGATGCAACAGGCTTAGATTTGTCAACCGTATTGCAAGATTATATACAAGCTTTTGCGTCAACAACTGAGCAATCAAAAGTGTCTCAGCACGTCACACTAAGCAAGTTATATAGTCGTGATATTGCGTCGAATATTTTTTATTGTATAACTGATGAATCTTTAAACGTGCCGCTTGATGAATTTGATGATGCAACGTTTAGAACTTCATGGTTTCAAACTGAAAGCATTAATGGGTTTAGCGAAGAATATCCGGCGGTTTTACTAAAGATAGCTTTAGATTTTAACGAGTATATACAAGCTAACATCCATGTAAAAAAAAAGGATATAGAGGCTTAATACATAGAGCCTTTAAATCTGAGCCTTTCAATTACTGGGGCTGGTATAAGTACGCAGTAAACACGTTAAAGGTTCAGCCATCAGAAGCTTGGCGACTTGATTTTGTTGAGTTGATGTACTTATCAGACCAAGAAAACAAACAAGAAGTTGATTTATCTGTAATGCTTAATGCTGAAAGAATGATTAACGGGGCTAGTCAAGAATGGCTAAAAGGTGTAGATAATGGCTAGTGAAAAATTAACAATTGAGCTTGAAGCTAAAACGGC
>JAAGZM010000218.1 GCA_024206355.1 Gammaproteobacteria bacterium
CATTTGATTGCACGTTTTTTAGACTTATTGACTTGACGGCAAAAGCCTTACATAGAATGACTATGAACGGCTTTTTAGTCGGCGCCACTAAGCCTAAAAAACACACACTCAAACGCGTCCAACTGAGGATTCTAGGATGATACAAGAAAATAAAGGCCATACATTTTGTTTGGTTACTTCCTGTCCTGATGCAGTAGGAATTGTCGCTGAAGTCACTCGGTTTGTAGCTGATGTAAATGGCTCATTGATTGAATCTAATCATCATACTGATATTGCTGATGGATGGTTTTATATGCGCAATGTTATTGCTGTAGATTCTCTGTCAGTGGATATTGAGGGATTTAGGAAAAACTTTGCTGAGCTTGCTGATAAATTTGACATGAAATGGTATGTCCGTGATGTTCAAAAGAAGCAAAAGGTTGTGATGCTAGCTAGTCATTCATCCCATTGTTTAGCAGACTTATTACATCGATGGCATAGTAATGAATTGCATTGTGATATTCCTTGTGTGATTTCAAACCATGAGAATTTGCGCAGCATGGTGGAGTGGCATGGAATTCCTTTTCATTATGTTCCAGTGCCTAAAGAAGACAAACAAGATGCCTTTGATAAAATGAATGAGATCATTGAACGTCATGATGCTGATACGGTGGTTCTAGCTCGCTACATGCAAATTATACCTCCTGAGTTGTGTACAAAATTTCAAGGTCGATTAATTAATATTCATCACAGTTTCTTACCTTCGTTTATTGGTGGTAATCCATACCAAAAAGCCTATGATCGCGGTGTAAAGTTAATTGGAGCAACCAGTCATTATGTGACTGAAGATCTCGATGAAGGTCCAATTATTGAACAAGATGTTATACGAGTTAGCCATAGTTCTGAAAAGGACGATATGGTTCGATTGGGAAGAGATGTTGAAAAATCTGTGCTAGCAAGGGGCTTACGTTATCATCTTGAAGATCGGGTGATTGTTCGTGGTAATAAGGCGGTAGTTTTTAGTTAGAACTGGTTATTCTAGGTTTAACGACTGTAAACGACTTTGCCTGCGAAAATAGTCATGATGACTTCGTTTTTATGGATAGAATAGGGGTCGATTTCAAACAAGTTTTTTTCGAGCACAACCAAGTCTGCTTTTTTGCCGATTTCAATAGAACCTATTTTGTCTGCTAAGCGTAATTGATATGCAGCATCAATCGTGTAGCCACGAATTAAATTGGCAATATCAAGTCGTTCATTCTTTGCGGGCTGTACCAATGAATTTTTCTGTCCCGCCATTTGTCTGGTATTACCAATTTCCATATTATATAAAGGAGACATACCTAACATGCCAGCACCTGAGGCTGGAAAATCACTTCCAAAACTTAATTTCACACCAGCTTTTTGAAGAGAGTTAAAACGAAAATATCGATTAAATTGATCGTCGCTAACAAACTTTTTGCCTTCTGTATCATAGGATCCCCACAGAGGTGTACTTTGTGCAATGACACCAAGATCGGCAAAACGTTGGATATCAGGATCAGCTAAAACCTGAATGTGTGTAATCGTAAATCTGCTTTCAGAATTTGGGTGCTTTATTTTACTAAAAGCTATGGCATCCAATGTATCACTGATAGCACGTTCTCCTAAAGCATGAATATGTACATCTAGCTCTAAACTTGTCGCCTTAGATATTAACCATTGTAACTGTTCAGGTGTGAATACAGTATTACCTTTATTGCCAGGATCATTTTGATAATCAGTAAACATTGCTGCAGTTTTGCCTTCAACTGTCCCATCATTCATTATTTTTAACATAGAAATATAGGGGCTTGTTTTGCGTAAAGACTGCACTTTTTCCAATGCACTTTTCATCTTTTTAGGCTCGGCAACCATGTATGCTCCAACATAGTGTACATTTAGCTGATTTTTCTCTTTCAAGGTATTTAGAACATTATGCTGATATTCAATGACATCTAATGCTCCGGCATCAAATACAGCGGTGATCCCATAACGGTTCATCTGCTCTATGACAACTTTTGTACCTTTAACTACAGATGATTCTGTGATCACATTTAACTGCTTTATGGCTTGCTCTGCAGTGCCTTCTAATAGATAGCCTGTTGGATTTCCTTCTTTGTCACGTTTGTAATAACTAAATCCTGGAACGGGATCGGGAGTCTCTTTGTTGATACCTAACTGTGCTAGTAACTTGCTGTTAGCCCAAGCCCCATGGAATCCTTCATCCATTATTAAAACCGGTCTATCGGCAACAACTGAATCAATAATCTCTTTTGTAGGGCCATCATTTTTAAAAGCTGAAGCTAAAAAGCCATAACCAAATATTACGGGCAAATCCTTATTTGAATCGGCGTAGTCAGCAATTGCTTTTACCCAATCTTCAGGTTGTGCGTAGGTATCTAGAGAGAGTAGTAGAGCATAGGCTCCTCCTGCAACAGGATGAGAATGTGAGTCAATGAATCCTGGCAATAACATTGCCCCTTGTAAATCAGTCACCTTTGTATTATTACCGATTAAAGCTTTAACATTTTTGTCTGAACCGACAAAAATTATCTCATCTCCCTTAATAGCTACGGCCTCAGCCCATGAAGATTCGTCGTTGACTGTATAAACCTTAGCGTTAAGATATACGGAATCAGCTTGTTTTTCGCTATATTTACTTGTAACCGGCGAAGATTGGCTACAGGCAACAATATGGAATAAAATGGCAACAATAATTAGATTTTTGATGTTCACAAGTATTTATTCCTCGGGTTAGTAGCTCGGAAGCTTAACACTTAATTCTTTCCATCATTGGATCAAAGAGCGGTCTTAAAGACGCTTCAGCAGGATAACGTTTATCTGCGATTTCGATTTCCCAAACATCTGTCTTTACATGATCAACAGTAATGATTTCTTCCGACTCTACAAAACCTAGACCAACTGAAGCGCCCACTGTAAATCCATAGGCTCCAGCTCGCATATAACCAGCAAATTTACCGTTACGGTAGATAAGTTCTGCATGATATAAAAGCGGCTCGGGATCAAGTAGTTTAAACTGCAATAGTCGTCGTTTGAAACCACCTTCGGCTTTTTGAGCGGCGAGGGCATCACGTCCAATAAACCCACCTGGCTTATCAAGCTTCACCGCAAAGCCTAATCCAGCTTCGAGGGGAGTATCCATATTATCGATATCATGACCATAATCACGATAGCCTTTTTCAAGGCGTAGACTGTTTAGGGTTTGTAATCCGCCGTGCATAAGATTATGAGCTTTACCAGCTTCAATAATTCGATCATAGACCTGTAGAGCATGTTCAGTTGGAATATATAGTTCCCAGCCTAGTTCACCTACATAGGTAACTCTAATAGCGGTTAAGCGAGCATAATCGATATCAATTTCTTTGGCTGATAAATAAGGAAAAGCATCATTGCTCATATCAACGGTTGTTAAATCACGCATCAGATCACGTGATTTTGGACCATGGATATTAACCATTGCGAAACTTGAGGTAACATCGGTGACAAAGGCATGAGCATCTTTAGGGATATTGCGATCCATCCACATCTTTACATGACCATGGGTAGTATCAGAGCAGATCACCATAAATTTAGTTTTAGTTAATCGTGTGACAGTAAGATCGGCTTCAAGACCACCTGCTTCGTTAGTCCATTGGGTGTAGACAATATGTCCTGGCTCAACATTAATGTCATTACAACAGATATAGCTTAAAACTTTCTCTGCATCATTACCTTGAACAAGAAACTTGCTCATAAATGACATGTCCATAAGTACAACGTCATTACGGCAGGCATTATGAGCGGCTTGATGATATGGGAACCAGTTTTGTTTCCACCAACTGTAATTTTCAACTTCAGCTTTTTTCCCTTTCGGAGCAAACCAATCAGCAATTTCCCAACCAGCACTTTCTATAAAATAAGCGCCTGCATCAAGGAGTCGCTCATGTAATATCGATTGCTTCATATTTCTGGCAGAGCTCATGCCAAGGTTAGGGTAATGAGATTCGTACATTTTACCTAATACTTCGACTAGACGATCATCACGATATTTTGGGTTGCGTTGGCAATCGTGAAAGCGATTTACATTAAGACCAGTTACATCCAAATCTGGGCGTCCATCAACTATCCATTGTGCGAGCAATCGACCGATACCACCGGCAGATAAAATGCCTAATGAATTAAGTCCACAAGCTACGAAAAAGTTTTTTACCTCTGATGTTTCGCCAACGAGTGGAGCTAAATCTGGCGTAAAACTCTCAGGGCCACAGAAGAATTTACGAATTCCTAATTTTGCAGCAGCAGGGACACGTTCATAAGCTTTTTCAAGAAATGGTGCCATGCGATCCCAGTCAGGTTCAATTTCTCCAAAGGAGAAGTTTTCAGGAATATGATCCAGATTCCAAGATTTCGCCACAGGTTCGAATAAACCAATCATTAAGCTACCGACTTCTTCTCGATAATAGGCAAAGCTATCTGGATCTTCTAGGACCGGTAAATCTCGGTGCATACCTTCCATATCGTCGGTGATCAGGTAGTAATGCTCAGCGGCCTGTAAGGGCAGGTTTACACCAGCCATTTCACCAAATTGGCGAGCCCACATGCCTGCACAATTAACTACATATTCTGAGTTAATTATACCTTTATCGGTGGTAACTCCTGTTACTTTGCCATTTACCTGATTGAGGGCTGTCACGCTGACACCTTCAATAATGTTGGCTCCACCCATCTTGGCACCTCGTGCCAATGACATAGTTAGATCCACAGGGTTTGCTCTACCATCTTCAGCAGTGTAAAAGGCTGCTATTACATCATCAAATTTTGCTTCAGGCCAAAGTTCTCTAGCTTTCTCAACAGCAATTTCATTACAGTCAATTCCTCGGGTGCGCATAAAAGAAGCAGAGCGACGCATTTCCTCAAGGCGTTCTTCATTACAGGCTACTTGCAAGTAGCCAATCGATTTAAAGCCAGTGGCAAGACCTGTTTCATCTTCAAGACTACTGTAGAGATCACGGCCGTAGGTGTAAATATCGGCACTGGTTTCATCATTCAATAAACCTGAAACGATAAGCCCAGCGGCATGCCAAGTAGTACCGGAAGTTAATTGGTCACGTTCAATAATGACCACATCTGTCCAACCTAACTTAGTTAGATGGTAAGCTACACTGCAACCAATAATGCCACCACCAACAATGACTACCTGAGCCTGCTCAGGAACTGTTACTGTAGTTGAGTTCATAGTATTCTTGTGTCCTTGGAATAAACAATCAATTACGTTTGAATTGATTTAATTTCGATAAATTCATGCATACCTGCATTACCCCATTCACGGCCGTTACCTGACTGTTTGTAGCCACCGAAGGGTGCATCATAATTAAAATCTCCGCTATTGACGTAACATTGTCCAGCTCTTAAACGGCGAGCAATTACGATGGCTGATCCCTTGTCTTTTGCATAGACTGCCGATGACAATCCAAATACCGTATCATTTGCTATGGTGACAGCTTCATCAATATCATTATAGGGGATCATAGCGAGCACAGGGCCAAAAATTTCTTCCTGTGCAATCACCATTTTATTATTTACATCTGCAAAAATAGTGGGGCGTACATAGGCGCCTTGAGATAGTCCTTCAGGCATTTCTGTTCCACCGGTGACTAGGCGCGCACCTTCTTCTATGCCTTTTTCAATATAACTCAATACGGTTTTGCGCTGTGACTCAGAAGACATGGGACCAATATAACTTTCGCTATCAGAAGGATCGCCGACTTTCATCGCTTCAGCATAGTCTTTGGCAATTTGAATAGCCTCTTCATAACGACTGTTAGGCACTAGCATACGGGTTAGGGCAGTACAGGTTTGACCGGTGTTGACCATGACATCTTCAACACCATAAGCAATTGCATCTGTTAAGTTAGCATCGGCAGTGATGATAAAGGCAGATTTTCCACCTAATTCCTGACAGACACGTTTAACAGTAGGCGCTGCAGCTTCAGCGATTTTAATTCCAGCTTCAGTAGAGCCTGTGAATGACACCATATCTACTTCTGGATGTGAGCACATTTTTTCTCCGATAACTCGTCCAGATCCGTGAACAAGGTTAAACACACCAGCAGGAAGGCCTGCTGCATCAATTGCATCGGCTAGAATAAAGGCGTGACTAGGTGTTTGACTTGCGGCTTTCACTACCATAGTACAACCTGCAGCCAATGCTGGTGCAACCTTGCCAATCATTTGAGAAAGAGGGTAATTCCATGGGTTAATAAAAGCACATACGCCGACGGCTTCTTTGATGATTAGAGAGTTATTGATTTCCTCTATTTCATCCATTTGGCTACAGCGATCAGCAAAGCCAGCACAAGCGCCGATGGGTCCACTCACCTGATAATCATCGGCGAGGGAAGTTGGTATTCCCAATTCTTCAACCATAGTAATTTCAAAATCAGCACTGCGTTTTTGCATTTCTTTTGCAATTTTACGTAAATATTCAGCACGCTGATCTGAGGGTGTGTTTGTCCATGCATCAAATGCGTTTCGTGCGGCCTGAACCGCATTATCTACATCTGTGGCATCACCATAGGGAACTTTTGCAACCACTTTGTCTGTCGCTGGATTGATTACCTTGTCACTACCTTCTCCGTTTGGTTTAACCCATTGGCCATTGATGTAAATCTTGTCAAAAGTTCTCATAGATTAGGATCCTATATTTATTTCATATTTATTTTATAGCTTTGCTATAAACCTGAAGCATTTCTTCGTTCTCGCAAACTCGAGCCGTGATGCGCCAATCCTCAATAAATCCTTCTGTTTCTCGTTTGCCAATCAAGTCAACGATTTTAGAATAATATTCTGTTTGAATTTGATGTAATTCCTGCTTCACTTTTTTTCTGAACCAAGGGGAGCGATCTGTGAGTTTAACGGATGAAAATCCAGCTTCCAAAAGAAGCTGTTGGTGTTTTTCGATAGTTTCCATTGCGTATGTAAGACCTTCAAGCTTAAACCAGTACAACATATCTTCACTGTATTCTCCTGGAGATTTCATCCAGTCATAACAACTTAAAACACCATTAGGTTTTAGTACTCTTAGGCATTCTTTGTACATACTTAACTTATCAGATATTTGGGTAAATGCTCCGGAGCTAATGACATAATCGAATGATTCATCAGCAAAATTTAATGGCCCAGGTTTTACAAGTTGGAAGTCTGTTTGTTCAGATAGATCTGCCTCTTTCGCCCTTAGTTGAGAGCGCTGAATAAGATTTTTTTCTAAGTCAGTCCCAACTACGAAGGCGCCATATTGCTTTGCAAGATAACAAGCAGGTCTTCCTTGGCCACAACCAATATCTAATATTTTTTTACCACGGAGATCAAAACCTTCAACAAGGTTATCTATATTGCCTTCACCACCTGGCGCCATAAATCCTTCACCCCATATCATATCAAGGCAGGTGATCATTGCTTCGTTATATTCGTCTATATGTTCCATCA
>JAAGZM010000219.1 GCA_024206355.1 Gammaproteobacteria bacterium
AGCTGTAACAGAGCGTGGTCGCCTAAAAAACACCGAAATAAAATTTCCACCTAAACAAATCGCTCACCATTGACTGCAGAAAACGCCATCAGGACAGCTGGCTTCTTGAGATGGGGTGCTTTATGCTTCCTATACCTACCCCAGTTTCCTTCAGCGAAAGCTCCTGCGCAATTTCGATCTTTACGGTTGCGCAATAGGCCTCTTCTGCGTGGGCAGCAGGGTATGGTGTTATTAGTAATAACAGTACCAGTGCTTGTTTGATCCACTTAAACATCTCTATATCCCGATTTATTAATTTTTAATGCTCGTTGAATATTTTTGGTTTTTCATTTTTTGTTTCTTTGTCTTTTTAACTCTTTATCTATTTTGGGTTTCTTGTTTCTATTCAACCTGCTGTGCTTAATTAACTAATTAATTTGATGTGTTGGGTCAGGACTTGGCCATGTGAACTTTGGGTTGCTGGTTCATTTGATTCAGAGCTATCCAATTAAAACAACCCTCCCTGAGCGATCAACTTTAACCCAGAAAAATCCTGCTTCACTATCATTATAAAAAAAGAAAGTATGAGAGTCTCTAGATTGTGCCTCACCATCCTTAATTGCTTGCTCAACTTTACTAGGTAAAATGTCTCTTTCATACATCAAATCAATGACTTTCCCAGAATACAAACGTCCGTCTATCGTTTTTGATTTACTCGGTGTAAAGCTCTCTTCCAGTTGTGCCTGGCATGGCTCACCTGGGTCAACAATAAATAAATGTTCATTATTAGCACCACTCATGTTTTTCAGCTCGACTCCGTTGACAAAAAATTTCCAGACCTCGATGGTCAAAGCTTTCTGCCTCTCATCCTTAACTTGATACTTCCAGCCAAGAATAAGTCCACTCGATGTATACATGTATCCCAACCTATCATTTTGCCAATCCAACCACTCCAGCGCCTCATCGCTTGAGCTAAAATGTTGAACACCTTCTTCTATTACTAAATGCAAATTATCCACACCGTTAGGACGATACAGTCCAAAACCGCCATACCACCGACTAAGCCTTGGAATAAGCGAAACACTTACATTGATATCATTGATGGTATATGTACGACTCATCATGCTATCTGCTTTGATGTGTAATCTTTCCCCCTTTCGATTTGCAAATATCTCCATTCCTTCACACATAACAGTTTCTTTTACAAAATACTGTTTCATGGCGTCACATGCAGATATATTTACTAACACCAAAATCGCCAAAATCTTGGGGATAACGCTAACTTTCGACATAATCATATAACACACTCAACTTAG
>JAAGZM010000220.1 GCA_024206355.1 Gammaproteobacteria bacterium
ATCCAGAGTGCCAGAGCCTGTGTAATTGATAGTTTCGGCTGTATTTGATTCTAGTGTTTCTGATTTATAAAATACATCGTAGAGCTCGACTGAGAAACCGTTATCATCATCAGTAAGTACAAATATATTATAATTTTCACTATCCTTGCTGCCTCTTGCAACTGAAAAAATAGTCTTAGTGCCGTCCCTATTGCAAGTCATCTGCCTATTTTCTCTTGCCCAGTTGGCTTGTTTTACGCAATATCCTCCATGTATTGGATCCCAAGGACACACTTCAGTTTCCAGAGGCAGCATTATATCACCATAACTATCTAAAATAATGGTGTCAACAATCGGCATGTCGGTTATTGTTGCTTGATCTATGTTTGGATCATATATAACCTGATGTTTTTGTAGTTTAATAGTCCAACTGGGATTGTTGGCTAATGTGTATGATGTTATATATTTTACACCGTTTATGATCTTTATATGTGTCCCGCCAGGATAACTGTCAACGACAAATCTGCCATTTTTTGCCACAAAAGACTCACCTATCGTTATGGGAGTTCTGGCATCTGTGGTGGATCTAGTTAAAGCTGGCTCTGCGTCAGGAATTACAGCTGGCGTCCTACTATTCCATGCCCAAGCCCTATTCATTGCTAGACCTGTGACAAAATCGGCGCCTATCCATGTATGGGTGGATGAGTTAGCCGCAGAGCCGTATTGCTCATTGTTGCTGAAAAGGTTGTTATCGCTACTATATAAAGTTGGGTCTGTCGGGATCATATAGTTAAACGTATCAGCACCGGTGGTTAACTGACATGCTAAATTAAAACTGAAGCCAGGTTTTTCAAAGGCTTTTTTAAATATACCCGGGCAAATATTAGTCATTAGGGATCAGCATAGGTGATAGTTTCAATTATATA
>JAAGZM010000221.1 GCA_024206355.1 Gammaproteobacteria bacterium
GCTTGGTCCTCATCCTTTTAATGTAAAGATGAGAGAATCTCTACTCGGTCAGTAATTTTCCCTCAGTGTAATCTAAATGTGAGTTTTATCTCAATAATTTGCAACGGCGAAAGAGTTTCGATGTATGATTTATGAATTTTTTCAATCAAACACTCCCAGAGATAGGTGATACTTTAGGGAGCAGAATTAATGATGATTTTCAGATAATAATTCATGCAACTTGAATGATGATGGGTATTAGAAATGGTATATATATGACTATTGGTTGTTTGATGTTAGATATTCAAGGCACCTCCTTGAGCGAAGAAGAAATGGAAATGTTAGCACATCCATTAACCGGTGGGATTATTCTATTTAGCCGAAACTTTCATCATCAACAACAGTTAGAGAGCTTATGCAGTAGCATAAGAAAAGCAGCAAACAAATCTATAATCATTGCTGTTGACCATGAAGGAGGGCGTGTACAACGTTTTCATGAAGAATTTACTGCTATACCGGCTATGGGTTCTTTTCAACATCTGAAACTTCCTGAATCCGATATTTTAGAAAAATTGTCAGCAATAGGTTGGCTGATGGCTGCTGAGTTGATATCTTCAGGCATTGATATCAGTTTTGCTCCGGTACTCGATGTTGATGCAAAAATTAGTAAAGTTATTGGTGACAGAGGGTTTGCCGATAAACCTGAAACAATAATTAGCTATTCTACTGCCTTTATTCAAGGTATGAATAGAGCAGGAATGTCAGCTACTGGTAAACATTTTCCTGGTCATGGCTCAACTGTTGAAGATTCCCACTTTGATATGCCTATTGATGAAAGAAGTCTAGAGCAGATAAGAAATCATGATCTATCAATATTTAAAGCAGTTTGTAAACAAGGATTATCAGCGGTGATGCCAGCTCATGTCATCTACTCTAATGTCGATCCATTACCAGCATGCTTTTCACCATACTGGCTTCAAACAGTTCTAAGAGATGAATTGAAGTTCTCTGGGCCAGTTTTTAGTGATGATTTATCGATGGCGGGCGCTAAAACTATGGGAGATATAAAAAGTCGTGCACAACAAGCACTATCTGCTGGTTGTGATTTGGTTTTGTGCTGCAATGATCGAAATGCAGCTATCGAGCTACTTGATAATCTTCCACAACAACAAAATAAAGACAAAGCTGTTAGAATTCAAAGTATGATGCCTAAAGCAACGGACTTAAGCTTCAATGATTTGACTTCAAGCACTGTCTGGGTTGAAACTAATCAAATGATAAATGAACTAGAGCAAATAGCATGAACGAGATTCTACAGAATATTCAACAATGGCTAGCAGAAGTCCAAATTAACTACGGTTGGGTCTTTCAAATTTTCAGCATTGTTTTTGCAACTCTGTTAGTTAACTATATTTGGCGCCGATATTTCCTTAGCGTCCAAACTAAACTTAATAAAACTAAAAACCTTTGGGATGATGCGCTTTGGGATTCTATTCATAAACCAATGGGCTATCTTATATGGATAACAGGGATTAGTTTTGCTGCTGAATTCACTGCCAGCATCGCAGGCAGTGATTTTACCTCTCTACTTTCTACTTTCCGTGACTTTGCTTTTATCAGTACTTTTGCTTGGTTTTTGTTTCGTTTTATTCGTAATGCAGAAAAAAACATCCTCGATCCAAATAAAAATACAGGAAAGCAAGCAGATACCACAACCGTTCAAGCTGTTGCCAAACTATTACGCGCCTCGGTGATTATTACCAGTGTACTTATTTTATTACAGGCCATGGGTTATAGTATTTCAGGCTTAATGGCATTTGGTGGTATCGGCGGACTTGCTATCGGTTTTGCGGCTAAAGATTTACTGTCTAATTTCTTTGGTGGGTTAATGATTTATCTTGATCGCCCCTTTAAGGTAGGCGATTGGATACGCTCTCCTGATCGTCAAATAGAAGGAACAGTTGAATATATTGGTTGGCGTCAGACAGTAATTAGAACCTTTGATAAAAGACCACTGTATGTGCCTAACTCTGTATTTACCTCCATAGCAGTTGAAAATCCCTCGAGGATGCAAAATAGACGAATATACGAAACAATTGGCGTTCGCTACGATGATGCTTATAAAATTGACGGGATTATCAATGACGTTAAATCAATGCTGCAGAGCCATCCGGAGATTGATCCTAGCTCAACTCTTATCGTTAATTTGAATAAATTTGCACCATCGTCTCTCGACTTTTTTGTATATACATTTACAAAAACGACTGATTGGGTGAAGTTCCACGAAATAAAGCAAGATATTATGATGAGAATAATTAGTATTATTGAAAGTAAAAACGCTGAAATAGCATTCCCAACATCTACAGTTCACTTACAAGATATACCAGAGCCCTTTACCACTTCTTCTTAGGTGTAAAGCCTCCTTCTGACTTACTCTGCTCGTTAAGTTCTGCTTGAGAAGTTACC
>JAAGZM010000222.1 GCA_024206355.1 Gammaproteobacteria bacterium
ATGATTAATGGTGAAAATTCTGTACGAGCAGAACTTAGTTCATTCAATAACTCCTGGTGATTAATTAGGAGTCTGAAATTAACCTCTTGATCAGCAATTTCAAAAATGACGGATTGATTTGATACGGTAAATAGATAGCGGACGGAAGCGTATTGTTTATTTTTGTACAAAGCATCAGTGATGCTGTTCCAAAGATTGTCTATTCTTGATGTTATCGATTCAGATCGTGTTTTACAGTAGCTTTTAACAACTAATGCAGACTTATCTTTTATATTTTTAGGTAACAGTTGTAGCCATGATGTGAGAGCAGACATTAATGCATCTTCAGCTTTATAAGTTGAAAGACAGACCTCTCCCCAACTATTGAGATTAAGCATTTCAAAATTTTGCACTAAATTAATATGCTGATTTCCATAATTTAAGGCATCGCTATTATTGCTGACTAATTGTAACCCTCGTCGAGTAAATTCAGCCATCGGATCGGTTCCAATATTAACAATCAGCAGGCTGAACAAATTGCGAGCTGGTTTTTTAAATGCTTGATCAGTCGTAACTCTTTGATCTATTGGAAAGTGCTGAATTATACAGTTGCACAATTGTTTTAGTTCTTTAAGATCAATCTCACTTTTGCCTCCATTAAGCTGTATTTTTGTTGTTCTACTCAATAGGCCGTTTAGACATGCCCAGCTAACGAGTTCAAGTAAGTTTGTGCTACTTTTTATTGATGAGTGGTACTTAGAATCATGAACATCAACCTTGTTTTTAAAAAGTAACCAATTAGAAATTCCATCAGAGGATGCGCTGTAATGAAAGGTTAAAAACTCTTCGTATAAACTCGTGGTAATGCCTGGATTTACAAATTCAATTTTGCCTGAGTGGCGTTCAAAAGCAGCATAAAGTTTTCGTCCTAGCAAGTTAATGTCCTGCTGACTAATACGACTTAAAGCAGTATGTTGGCGGGCAAAAGCTGACAAAAATTTATAGCTATTGGTAAGTTCTTGTACAAGCTTTCTTCTTTCGGTTAAAACACGGTTTATTTTCCAGTTTTTTCTTGAGTCCAATTGTAATAACTGATCTTGCTCCCATGCCCATTGATGAGTTAATTCAGTTATTAATTCTCGCCGCCACCCAAATGCTGCAGTTGTTGGAGGGATGCTAACCTTTATGCTGACCTTGATGTAAAAACAACAACGAATTAATTCGAGCCGTTCATATTCTTTACGTTTTAGAAGATAGGATTCTACTTTTCGATAGACCATCAAATAAGGATCTATTCTATTTGGCTCAGGATCTTGTTGATAAACCAGTTGTTTGTAATCCTGACAAAGTGGAGATACGTTAGGGTGCATGCTGGCGTAAACTTCCATTAACAGTATTTTCAGTACAGATTTGTAGGGTGAATCAATACCTTTGTAGACCTGCCAAAGTGCAGCTCCAAAAAACTCATTAGCAGGAATTTCTGGGATATGTCCAAAATCTATCCAGTCACTTGGTCGTAAGTAGCGTTTATTAAATAGGAGTTCAGTATATTCTTTATAATTGTTATTTTCTTCAGTAGGTACCATCCACCAAAGAGGGTAACGCCCAGCTAGTAATATTGCGGTACGATAAAATTCATCTAATAAAAGATAGTGCTGACTACTTCCTGCTGCTTCTTTGTCCATGGGAGCTGGATGTTGACGGCGAAAATAGTCTTCATCCATAAGGAAAAAGTGAGCATCAATTTTTAGGGACTTTGCCCAAGTGCTGATTTGGGTGAGTTTTTGTTGCAAGAGTTCTAATAGCTCTTTATCAAGATTTTTACGGTGACATACCCAGATATCTAGGTCACTTTCACCTGAGTGTCCGATGGTTCCAGACGATCCAATAATGAAAATAGAAAGTATTTCTCGTCTTAGTTGTGCACGTTTTTTTAAAGAAAAGCTTTTCCCCAGACGCTTTGCTGCTTTGACAGCTATTTTTCCCGGTGTATAGTCGGAGATACCAGAAGGCACTTCTTTGTTAATATAGCCGGGCAAGATAGGGTGGTTTTCATGGATAGCAAGGGTGACAATATCAGGAAAATCACGTTGAACTTCTGGCATACTTTTGCGCATACGCAATACACGTTGTTTATTGAGTTTTAAGAAGCGTTTTTTTATAGTAACGAGTTGTTTGCGATCAATGTCTGAATCCGTTTTATCATCAAAGATCGGTTGCTCATCATATTGCATTATATTCTCAAATTAATAAACCTATATAACAACAGCATAAATCATTCTGATATATAAATGAAAGGGTAAACTAGAATATTGACCAATTTCGCAATATTAATATATAAAGTATTATGATATAAAGTTGCAAGTTTTGGCGAATCCGTTAACACTAGAGTAATGAAGGATACTATTATCAATAAAGATCTAGCTGACAAGAATAATTCGGATTTTTTTCTACCGGATTTTTGTCATTCTAGCTCGGTTTTTATGGTGGTATTGGTTTCTGAGTTGCTTGCTATAATATTGGCACTGGTTCGGTTTCAAGGTGATATTTTTTGGCAGCACTTAGGTCAAAACACCTTTATTATTCAATGGATTGCCTTGTTGAGTACCGCATTGTTATGTATGTCCCGTCCAGTACTTAGTCGTTTATCAGATCTACCAGCCGGTATTATTGGTTATTTTATGGTGCTAATAGTTACCTTTTTTGTCTCAGTTGGTG